>CAJCJE010000095.1 GCA_903970565.1 Candidatus Melainabacteria bacterium
GCGGCAGTTTCGTCGCCGCCCGCACCCTGGCCGGGCACAGCCTGATCCCGCCGACCAGAACCGCCGCGCAGCCGACGCCGCTGCCCGCCGAGCCGAACACGCCGGTGACGTTCACCCAGACCACCGGGGTGGCCGCGACCATCAACGGCATCGACGGCAGCGACTACTCGATCGAGGTGCCGACCGGCTGGCAGAACTTCGTGGAGCAGCGCACCCAGAAGGGCCTGCCGGCCGGGTCAGCCGTGCACTACGTGAAGCCGGACGGCACCGAGGAACTGACCATCGAGTGGTATCCGGACTACTTCACGGTCAACACCATCCAGACCTACCTCAACCAGTTGCACGCCACCTGGCCGGCGCAGGACTTCCAGATCGCCGAACCGCTCACCACGATCGACGGGCCCGGCGACGAGTCGGTCCAGCAGGCCGCCGAGATCGGGTACCGGACCGTCGACGGGTCCTCCACGGACAACCTGCCCCTGCCCAACCCGCACCGGACCACCTATGCCGACCTGTTCCCCAACGGCAACGACCTGTGGGTGGTGTCGGTGACCGTGGTGACCCAGGAGGAGAACATCGGCAAGGAGCAGCTGTTCGACAGGATCAAGACGACCTTCCGCCCGACGCCCTGAGCCCTCCGCTCGGCACGTCGGAGGACGCGAGCGGCCGGGGGCAGACAGGGCCAGGACAGGTCGGGGGCCGGACATTAGGCTGCCGAGGTGACCAGTGCCGCGGTGAACCCGACCTCAACCGAACAGCCGGCCCCATCGCCTGCCGACCTCGCGCAGGCCGCCGCGAAGGCCCTTGCCGAACGCACCGGCGTCGACTCGCACGACGTGGCGATCGTGCTCGGTTCGGGCTGGCGCCCGGCCGCGGACGTGATCGGCGCGGGCGAGGCCGAGGTGCCCATGTCCGAGCTGCCCGGCTTCCTCACGCCGACGGTCGCGGGCCACGGCGGCACGATCCGTTCGGTCCGGCTCGGCGAGCGGCGCGCCCTGGTCATGCTCGGCCGCACCCACCACTACGAGGGCCACGGCGTGGCCAGGGTCGTGCACGGGGTGCGCACCGCGGTCGCCGCCGGCGCCCGCACGATCATCCTCACCAACGCGGCCGGTGGCCTGCGCCAGGGCTTCGCGGTCGGCCAGCCGGTGGTCATCTCCGACCACCTGAACCTGACCGCGACCTCGCCGCTGGTCGGCCCCCAGTTCGTGGACCTGACCGACCTGTACTCGCCCCGGCTGCGCGCGCTGGCCACGCGGATCGACCCGAGCCTGGCCGAGGGCGTCTACGCCGGCCTGCCCGGCCCGCACTTCGAAACCCCGGCCGAGATCCGGATGCTGCGCACGATGGGCGCCGACCTGGTCGGCATGTCCACCGTGCTGGAGGCCATCGCGGCCCGCGCGCTGGCCGCGGAGGTGTTCGGGTTGTCGCTGGTGACCAACCTCGCGGCCGGGATCACCGGGCAGCCGCTGGACCACAGGGAAGTCCTCGCCGCCGGTATCGCCGCGGCCGGCCGGATGGGCGAACTGCTGCGCGAACTGGCCCGCAACAGCTGAACCCGGCACCGCCTGCTGAACCCGGCACCGCCTGCGTTGATCCACCGACCCGTAGCTCCGTTGTGGACGTTCGAGGAGACCTGATGCCGCTGTCGACCGCGTTGCGGGACACCACGTTTCGTTGGCTCGCCGACGACATCGACCCAGCTGACCAGGCCGAGCTGCAAACCGTGCTCGCAGCCGCGATGACCGGTCAGCAGGACGCGATCGACGAGCTGGCCGACCGGATGTCCGGACCGCTGGAGTTCGGCACCGCCGGGCTGCGCGGCCCGGTTCGGTCCGGCCCCAACGGGATGAACCGCGCGGTGGTCACCAGGACCACGGCCGGCGTCGCGCAGTGGCTGCTCGCGCACGGGCACGGCGGCGGGATCGTGGTGGTCGGCCGGGACGCCCGACACGGCTCGGAGGCCTTCCACGCCGACGCGGCCGGGGTGTTCGCGGCGAGTGGTTTCGACGTGCGGGTCCTGCCGGCGCCCCTGCCGACGCCGGTACTCGCGTTCGCGGTGCGCCGACTCGGTGCGGTGGCCGGGGTGCAGATCACCGCGTCGCACAATCCACCCGAGGACAACGGCTACAAGCTCTACGACGGCACCGGCGGACAGATCGTGCCGCCGACGGACCGGGAGATCGAGGCGGCCATCCGGGGCATCCCCGGCGCGGTGCAGGTACCGCGAAGCAGCTCCTGGCGCACGGTCGACGACGACCTGCTGGACGGCTACCTGGACCGGATGCCGGCGATTGCGCGCGGATCGAACCGACAACTGCGGATCGCGCTCACCCCGATGCACGGGGTCGGCGGCGCGACCGCGGTGGAGGCGTTGCGGCGAGCGGGTTTCACTGATGTCCGGGTGGTCCGCGCGCAGGCCGCGCCGGACCCGGACTTCCCGAGCGTGCCCTTCCCGAACCCGGAGGAACCCGGCGCGACCGACCAGTTGCTCGCGCTGGCCGAGGAGTCCGACGCGGACCTGGCCATCGCGCTGGACCCGGACGCGGACCGCTGCGCGCTGGGGGTCCGGGACGCCGAGGGCTGGCGGATGCTGCGCGGTGACGAGACCGGCGTCCTGCTCGGCAGCCATATACTGTCCACATTGGATCGAGCGGCGAACCCCGATCCGCTGGTGGCCACGACGATCGTGTCCTCCTCACTGCTCGGGTCGATCGCCGAGTCGGCCGGGGTCCGGTACGCGGAAACCCTGACCGGGTTCAAGTGGCTGGTGCGTTCCGGCGACGGCCTGGTGTTCGCCTACGAAGAGGCCCTCGGACTGTGCGTCGACCCGGACTCGGTGCGGGACAAGGACGGCATCTCCGCCGCGGTACTGGCCGCCGACCTGGCGGCGACCACGAAGGCCGCCGGTGGCACCCTGCTGGACCTGCTGGACCAGCTCGCCGTCAACTGCGGCCTGCACCTGACCGAACAGATCTCGCTGCGGGTGTCGGAGGTGTCCAGGATCGGCGCGCTGATGGCGACGCTGCGCGCCGACCCGCCGACCGAACTGGCCGGCGCGCCGGTCACCAGCGAGGACCTGCTACCCGCCGCCGACGTGTTCCGACTGCGCGGCGAGGGCCTTCGGGTGATCGTCCGGCCGTCCGGTACCGAGCCGAAGATCAAGGCATACCTGGAAATCGTCGAACCGGTCGCGGACGCGGACGCACTCGGGGACGCCCGAACGCGCGCGCGGACGCGACTGTCCGAACTGCACGGCGACATCGCCGCACTCTTGGCGGACTGACACGGCGGTGCGCCGGCATCCCTGACCTTGGTCTGCCGACGCACCGTCACGGGCTCTCTTGTCGAGTGCCGCCTGGTGAACTTGTCGAGTGCTGCCTGGTGACGCTGCTACTTGTTGACGCTGCGTGAGAGGGTATCCGGATACCGGTCGCCGGCGACCGCGTCCACCGGGAACGCCGACTCGATCGCCTCGATGTCCGCTGTGGACAGTTCGATGCCGACCGCCGCGACGTTCTCCTCAAGGTACTTGCGACGCCTGGTGCCCGGAATCGGCACCACGTCATCACCCTTGGCCTGCACCCAGGCCAACGCCAGCTGACCGGGGGTGACGCCCTTGGTCTCCGCGACGGCCTGCAACGCGCGCACCAGTGCCAGGTTCGCCTCGAAGTTCCCCTCGGCGAAACGGGGGAAGGCCGAACGCATGTCACCCTCGGCGAACTGGCCAGCCGAGGTCAGCGCGCCGGTCAGGAAACCCCGGCCGAGCGGGGAGAACGGCACGATGCCGATCCCCAGCTCCCGGCAGGTCGGCACGATCTCGTCCTCGATGCCCCGCGTCCACAGCGACCATTCGCTCTGTAGCGCGGAAATCGGGTGCACCGCGTGCGCGCGACGGATCGAGTCCGCGCTCGCCTCGGAAATACCCAGGTAGCGGACCTTGCCCTCGGTCACGAGTTCGGCCAGCGCGCCGAAGGTCTCCTCCACCGGCACCAACGGATCGACCCGGTGCTGGTAGTACAGGTCGATGTGGTCGATGCCGAGCCGGCTCAGCGACTCCTCGCAGCACTGCCGCACGTAGGCGGCGTCGCCGCGCACGGACTGGGCACCGCCCGAATGCACGATGCCGAACTTGGTGGCCAGCACGACCTTGTCGCGGCACCCCTTGATCGCCGCGCCGACAAGTTGCTCGTTGACGCCGTTGCCGTAGGCGTTCGCGGTGTCCAGCAGGGTCACGCCGAGGTCGAGGGCGCGGTGGATGGTGGCCGTGGACTCGGTGTCGTCGCGGTCGGCGCCGCTGTAGCCGTGGCTCATCCCCATGCAGCCGAGGCCCTGGGCACTGACCTCCAGCTCGCCGAGCCGGCGGGTGGGCAGGTCGGTCATGACGCCTCCTTGATCTTCGTCGCCTCGGTCGCGCCGAGCAGGTTGCGATCGATCTGCGCGTAGTTCTCGATCTTGTAGTCCAGTGTTTCGACACAGGACTGGAGTTCGACGATGCGGTCGCGGACCTCGGCACGGTGCTCGACGAGAATCTGCCGTCGGCGCGCGCTGGTCGCGACGCCGAGATGCCGCAGCTGCGCGTACTCGCGCATCATCCGGATCGGCATACCGGTGGTGCGCAGCCTGGTCAGGAAGTACAGCCAGCTCAGGTCCTCGTCGGTGTAGTTGCGCCGGCCGCCCGCATCGCGGGCCGGCGGCTCGACCAGACCAATGCGCTCATAGTAACGGAGAGTATCGATCGACAACCCGCTGCGGGTCGCCGCCTGCGCGATCGAATAAGTCACGCCTACGACCGTAAGAGCTGGAGTGCACTCCAGGTCAAATGGAATCCCCGTTCTGCCCCGACGAGCGCGGTAGTGTCCGCCTGTAAGTAGGACAGCCCCCACCCATTCCCAGGGGGGCGACCCCGAAGCCAGTCTATCCAATCCGACCCCGTGAACTGCGAAAATATGGCTTGCTGTGGATAACTCCGGGTGTCCACAGGGCAGCGGCCAATCGACTTGACAGCCGGCGCCGCCCATCACGCAGCCGCCGGCCTCAGAAGAGCAGCAGAGCAGCCGGCCCGCCCGCCACGCGGCAACCCGGCGCCTCAGGTGACCGGCGACGGTGGGACTCCGTATCGCAGACCGTCCATCAGCAGGTCCAGCAGCCGGGCCGCCTGATCGCGTTGCTCCGGTTCGCCGGCGATCAGGGCGATGCCGCCGACGGCCATCATCACGTCGAGTGCGACGGCGTCGCCGCGCAGACTGCCCTGTTCGGCGCCGGCCTCGAGCAGTGCGGCGACCGCAACGACGATCATCTCGCGGGTTTCCAGCCGGAGCCCGTCGTGTGCCGACAGGGCATCCCTGAGCGCGCCGGCCATGCCGCGTTTGGTGGCCAGAAAGTCGACGAAGCGCTCCATCCAGGCGCGGAGCGCGCGGCTGGCCGGCACCGTGGCCAGCAGGTCCGGAACCGCCGCGCAGATGCGGTCGACCTCGCTGCGGTAGATCGCCCAGATGAGCTGTTCGCGGGTGGGGAAGCGGCGGTAGAGGGTGCCGATGCCCACTCCGGCGTCCTGCGCGATGGCCTTCAGCGAGGCGTCGACGCCGTCGCGGGCGAAGGCGCGGGTGGCGGCTTCGAGTAGCCGGTCCTGGTTGAGCCGTGCGTCGGCGCGCAACGGGCGGCCGGTCTCGTGTGCCATGCGATCTCCCCCAACCTCCGATTGCAAGCGGAGCTGACTCCACTTATGCTGACAACATCAAGCGGAGCCGAATCCGCTTAGAGCATATCGGAGGTACCCATGATGGAGCGACTCACTGGCACGGTGGCGCTGGTGACCGGCGCCAGCAGCGGCATCGGCGAGGCGACCGCGCGGACCCTGGCCGGGGACGGCGCGGCGCTCGCCGTACTCGCGCGGCGCGGTGACCGGTTGGAGAAGCTGGCCGCCGAGCTGCGAGCCGACGGCGCGCGGGTACTCGTACTGGAAGCCGACCTCACCAACCGGGCGCAGGCAGCGGCGGCCGTCGAGCGCACGGTGACCGAACTCGGCCGGCTGGATACGGTGGTCAACAATGCGGGCCTCATGCTCACCGGGCCGGTCGCGGACGCGCCCGAGGGTGAATGGGAGCGGATGCTCGCGGTCAACGTGGAAGGGCTGCTGCACATCACCCGCGCGGCGATTCCGCACCTGATCGAGGCCGCCGAGAGAGGACCCCGCCAGGTCGCGGACCTGGTCAACATCAGCTCGACCGCCGGTCGGGTCGCGCGGGCCGGCACGGCGGTCTACAACCTGACCAAGTTCGGGGTGAACGCCTTCTCCGAGGCGCTGCGCCAGGAAATGCAGCCCAAGCGGGTGCGGATCAGCGTGGTCGAACCCGGCACGGTCGACACCGAACTGGCCTCGCACCTGCGCGAGGAGGTGCGCGCGGCGACCGAAGGGCGGATCAGGAACATGGAGAAGCTTCGCCCGCGGGACATCGCGGACGCCGTGTCCTACATCGTCACGCGCAGTCGCCGGGTCGCGGTCAACGAGATCCTGGTTCGCGCGGCCGAACAGACCTGGTGACCAACCGAGATCACTTCGGGTGGGCCCAGGATTCGAGGCAGGCGGCGACCCTGGGGACGTCGGCCTGGCCCCGGCCGACCTCGCGGACCACGCGGAGGGCCGCATCCTCCTCGGCGTCGATCCACCAGCCGTTGATATCACAGAGGGTGACGGCCGCGACCCAGCCGAGACGCCAGTTTCCCTCGGCCAACGGGCGGGTGCGCACGACGGACTCCATCAGCGCCGCCGCCTTGGACCACAGCGATTCATAGGCTTCGACACCGAGCACGGTGGCCCGAGGCCGGTGCGCGGCGACATCGAGC
>CAJCJE010000096.1 GCA_903970565.1 Candidatus Melainabacteria bacterium
CAGCGGATCAGCCGCGCCAAACAACGGATCAAGGCCACCGACCCGTTGTTGCGGATGCCGGGCCGCCCGGAACTCGTCGAGCGGCTACCGGTCGTGCTGCACGTGCTGTACCTGATCTTCAGTGAGGGCTACACCGCGACCGCCGGCCCTGACCTGGCCCGTGCCGAACTCACCGGCGAGGCCATCCGGCTGACCAGGACGGTGCACGCGCTGCTGCCGCGCGACGGCGAGGTCACCGGTCTGCTCGCGCTGATGCTGCTCACCGACGCCCGCAGGCCCGCCCGCACCACCGCCGACGGCGGCCTCGTCCCGCTCGCCGACCAGGACCGGACCCGGTGGAACGCCGCGTACATCGCCGAAGGCGTCGAGCTGATCAGCGCCGCGCTGAACTCGGCGCCGCTGGGCCCCTACCAGCTCCAGGCGGCCATCGCCGCCGTGCACGACGAGGCACCGAGGGCGCAGGACACCGACTGGCGCCAGATCCTTGCCCTGTACCAACTGCTGAGCACGATCTCGCCGAACCCGATGGTGACCCTCAACCACGCCATCGCGCTGGCTATGGTGCGCGGTCCGGAGGCGGGCCTGACGCTTCTGGCGACACTGGACTCCGACGATCGGCTGGCCGGCCACCACCGGCTCGCCGCGGTCCGCGCGCACCTGCTGGAGCTGGCCGGCGACCACGCCCTGGCCCGCACCCAGTACCTGCTCGCCGCCCGCCGCACCACCAGCCTGCCCGAACAGCGCTACCTCGGCGCCAGAGCCGATCGACTGACCTGACCGCTCGCCGGCTCACGCCCGAGGATGTCGTTGCGCGCCAACAGGATCGGGGCGCAACGGCATCCGAACACGGTCGCGTTGTCCACGTTTGTCCACGTTTGTCCACGTGGGACAACGAGGCCATCGTGTCGGCGACCGGGTGGCGGGCGTGACCGGTCGGGGGCAAAGGAAACCCCCGGCCGCTGGGGGAGGTCGGCCGGGGGTTTCGAGACCCGGCTGTTGGGGGATCAGCCGGGGGCTTGGAGTAGCGGCTAGCTCACGCGGGGTGAGATAGTCCGCTCGTCAATCATGTTGCACAGTGTGCCAGATGGTAGGCGTTCCGTGTCGGCGGGTGCGCAAAATCCTCTCCACAATGTGTTCACGGCACGGTCGTGGTGGCCCGTGCCGCCGTGGTAGACGAATCGGACCACTATCATCCGCGCGTGTCGCCCATCGACCCCGCAGACTCCGCCGAGGCACCCGTCCGTCCCGCCGCCGCGGGTGTCGTGCTGGCCAGCGGCTCCGGCAGCCGGATGGGCGCCGAGGTGAACAAGGTCTACCTGCCCCTTGCCGGCCGCAGCCTGGTATCCTGGTCGGTCGCGGCCCTGGGCGCGGTGCCCGACATCGAGGTCGTGGTCCTGGTGATTCGACCGCAGGACAACGACTACGCGGCGCAGGTGCTGCGTGAACACCCGCGCCTGCGGATCGAGGTGGTCACCGGCGGCGCCACCCGTCAGGAATCCGAACTGATGGCACTGCGGCAACTGGCCGGCCGGATCGGCGCCGCCGAGATCGACATCGTGCTCATCCACGACGCCGCCCGCCCACTGCTGACGCCGAAACTGGTCAGCGAGGTTGTCAGTGCCGCCCGCGAGTTCGGCGGCGCCGTGCCCGGCCTGGCCCGCGACGACCTGCTCGGCGTCGCCGACAACGGCCTCGACGTGCTCGATGCCGACCTCGGCCGGGTGGTCGCCGTGCAGACTCCGCAGGGGTTCCGGGCCGCGCCGCTGCTGGCCGCGTACGAGCAGGCCGCGCTGGAGGGTTTCGCCGGTACCGACACCGCGTCCTGCGTGGCCCGCTACGCCGACATTCCGGTGCGCTGCATCGCCGGCGACGAGCGCAACCTGAAGATCACCTACCCGCACGACCTGCCGCTGGCCGAGGGAGTTCTGGCGGCCGGCGAGTAGCGGTGTTGCGCGGGGCGCCGGTCGGGTTGTCATACTGCTGGGTATGACGTGGATGATCTACGGCGCGAACGGCTACACCGGTCGGATGGTGGCGAAACTGGCCGAACGGGATGGCGAGCGACCGGTGCTGGCCGGCCGGTCGGTGACCAAGGTGCTGGCGCTGGCCGATGAACTCGGCCTCGACCACGTCATCGTCGACCTGGCCGACACCAGCGGTCTGCGCAAGGCGCTGGCCGAGATCGATGTCGTCGTCAACTGCGCCGGCCCCTTCTCCCGAACCGCCGGGCCGATGATCGACGGCTGCCTGGCCTCCAGGACGCACTATCTGGACATCACCGGCGAGATCGACGTCTTCGAGTCGGTCTACGCCAGGGCCGAGGAGGCCGAGCGGGCCGGCGTCGTCCTGTTGCCCGGCGCCGGTTTCGACGTGGTGCCGACCGACTGCCTGGCCGCCGCGCTGGCCGCCGCGCTGCCGGCGGCCACCGACCTGCAACTCGCCTTCACCCTCAGCGGTGGGTTCAGCCCCGGCACGATCAAGAGCGCGCTGGAGGGTGTCGGCGCCGGTGGCCGGGCCAGGGTCGAGGGCGAACTACAGTCGGTCGGCCTCGCCCACCGGCAGACCATCGCCGAGTTCGCCACCGGACCGCGCCAGGTCAGCGCCATTCCCTGGGGCGACCTCAGCTCCGCGTTCCGCTCGACCGGCATCCCGAACATCACCACCTACAGCGTGCTGCCCGGCAGCGACCTGATCGGCCGTGGCCACCAGTTCCTGGCCCCGTTCCTGCGGATGCCGGCGGTGCAGAAGGCCGGCATGTCACTGGTCGACCGGTGGGTCACCGGCCCGAAGGAGGACAGCCAGAGCGCCGGTCACTGCGAGGTGTGGGGCCGGGTGGACGCGCCCGGCGGCCACTACGCGACCGGCACGGTCAGCACCCCCGGCGGACACCGCTTCACCGCCGACGCCGTGCTGCACGCGGTCCACCGCCTGCTCGGCGGCGACACGCTGCCCGGCGCGCACACCCCGTCCAGCGCCTTCGGCGCCGATTTCCTCGACGACCTCGACGAGGTCACCGTCGGCCGGCTCACCGTGCGCTAGTCGTCCTCGTCGGCTTTTCTGCCGTTCGCCTCCCAGAGGGCGGCGAACGGCAGGGAAATGAGCCGATCCCGAAGCCGATACGACCATGTCGGCCAGTGTG
>CAJCJE010000097.1 GCA_903970565.1 Candidatus Melainabacteria bacterium
CCTGGTCATGCTGGCCGAGGGCCGACCCTGGCTACCCGTAACTCACTGACCACTGCCCAGCGACCTGACCAGTTACCCCTCCGTTAGTGGTTTGCCCGCTGGTCGCGGCGAGCCAGGTGGGTGTGGGCATCAACCTCCTATAGGCCGGGAGCAGCTTCACGGGTGACCGGTAGATCGCGTTCGGCTTCAAGAGTGACGCCGATGTCACATCAGGCGATACTGGGAATGTCCCAGTATCGCCTGACAGATTTTTTTTTGAATTTGAGAAGGGGGGTGAATCCACCTCCCCTGACACTTTTTTCAAGGCTCCTGCCCACCAAGCAGCCCCACCAGCGAAAACAGTGGTAAGGATCAACCACACGAGCTGTAGCACGGTCGGGGTCGACGACCAGCCGGCCAGAGCTGCGGTCGCCGCGACAAGGGCAGCCAGCAGTCCAGCAACGGGAGCTGGTGGTCGCGGCATGGTGGCATTCTACGTGGTTCCTAATGCCGGCACCGCGCGCCTACGGGCCGAGGAGCAACGTGATCTGGAGGATGAGGCTCTCCGAGGTGTTCACGGTCAAGACCGGGCTGAACGCCCAGTGATCGATCATTGACCCGGACCCGGAGACCGCGGTGGCGTTGGCGAACGCACCAGCCTCGGTCACCGTCCAGGGCACGGGCGGTTGCGGGAAGTAGAACAGCCAGGTTGCTTGCCCGGCCACCAGTCCGGTCGCGGGTGATGCCGCGCCCGCGCCGACGACCTGCCGGCCGAGTTCGGCGAACAACGTCGTGTCGGATTTGGCGGGGGTACCGGTGCCGGAGCCGACGGCTCCGTAGAGCGGGGTCAGGTAGGTCGGGTTCTGCACGCCCAAGTTGGCGGCCTGGTCCTCGATACCGGCCCAGACCAGGGCGCTGGCCAGCGCGCCGTAGCCCGTCGTGCAGACCACGTTGTCGCCGGCCCGTTCGTCGACAACCGCGCCATCGGGACCGAGGACCGTCGCGGTGAGCCGACCGTGGACCGGCACGAGAGCGGGTCGGGTCAGCTCCATACGGTCGTTCCCCAGGTCCCGTTGTCCCAGGTGGCGGGTGGCTCGATCGTCGCGGTGGCGGGGTCGGTGCACAGTACGGTCTCGTCCACTTCTTCGACCAGGCCCAGGCCGGGCGTGGTTGCGCCGTTCGGGCTGATGGCGCCGATCTGGTCGTTGAGCGCTCCGAGGACGTCGACCAGGGTGTAGGGCCGGTTGACTCCGGGCATCGGCTCTCCCTCAGATTCGGACGGCTTGGATCTGCATCTGCCGGTAGCCGCCGTTGGTGAATTGGATTCGGTTCTGTACCACCAGGAATGTGTCGTTGAGGCCCCACGCGTAGCCGTTCTGGGTGTCGGGAACCCACTGGTTGGCCAGGGTGAAGGTCTGGCCGGCCCGGACCCATCCGAGGAAGTCGGGCGAGGTGTTGAAGGTGATGCGCTCGACGGCGAAGGAGTACTCGACGCGTTCGCGTTGGGCTCTGGCCAGGGCCATGGATGCGGTGGTGAGCGAGGAGTCGGAGATGTATTCGCCGAAGATGCCGCCGTTGGGTCCGGCGTAGGTTTGCTGCGATGCCCGGTCGTTGACCTGGGCGATGATGGGGATCGAGTAGTTGTACCAGAACTGCAAGACCGTTCCGCGTGCCGGCGCGGAGTCCGCGGTGAGGAACCACGCGCCGTTGTTGTTCTCCTGTGCGTACCAGCTCGCGGTGCCGTCGGGTGGCTCGCCGGGTGAGAGTTGGGTGACCTGGACGACCCGGTTGTTCACGCGCAACGACTGGACTCCGGCGAAGGTGTACCGCAGCGGCCAGGCCATCGTCACGCCGTCACCGCCGAACACATCGGTCGGTGGTCCTTCGAGGAACGCATAGATCGTCTGGCTCGCACCCTGAACCAGGATTCTGTTGTGGACGGTGGTCCCGTCCCACTCATAGCCGTACTGTTCGTCGAGCGCGATGTGGCCTTCGGCCGTCGAGCCGGCCACCGTGGGACTGGTCGTGAACGTCACGCCGCTGTTGATGGCGGTCGAGGAGTCGTAGAAGTGCAGCTCCAGGTTCTCGTCGACGTACCACCCGTACGGGGTGACCTGGGAGGCCAGGCTCGCCAGCAGCCGCCAGGCCGAGGACAGGCTCTGATAGGGCACGCCCACCGAGGGCAGGACGACGGCCGGGGCGACGTACCCGCCCTGTGACACCGGGCGCGCGGTGATGCCGCAGTTGGCCTGTTGCGTCAACGACACCACGATGGCATCGGCGGTGTAGCCGTTGAAGTCCGGGCCGTAGACCGGCGTGGAGTTGTCGGCGTAGAAGGTGAAGTCGGTGCATTTCAGCTGCCACTCGTTGCGGTTCGGCCCGGTGGTCAACAGGATCGGATCGTTCACCACTCCGGCGAAGAGCGTCTGGCCCAGGATGTTGTCGTAGAGGAAGATCTGGCTCATCACCTGGATCACGAAGTGCGGTGTGCCCACGAACTCGTCCACCAGGGGGATGGTGGCGGTGTCCCCCTGGCGGCCGAAGTTCTGTTGGATCTCGAACTGGTTGGCCACGCCGTCCCAGGCGAAGTTGCTGCTGTAGTCGACGGGTTGCCCGCCGGGTGCGATGATCGTGACCTTCAGGCTCGGCCGCGCGACGATCGGCTCACCGCCTTACCCATGGATGTATCGCCCGCCTTGGGCCAGCATGTACTTCGCCACGTACTGGCCGGACTTGTCGGCCAACTGTTGGATCGACTGGTCGTTCATGACCTGGTTGCCGGTGAAGGTGATCTGGTTGATGATGTTCCCGCCGCCGGCCATGGCGTTGCCGGCGGAGAGCCCGCCGGAGAGGTTCATCCCGACCTGTGTACTGGTCACGGCCTGCTGGCCGAGCTTCGTCGCGGCCTGGTTGATCACGCCCTGGTGGGCGAGCATGCCCTGGGCGATGCCCTCGGGGATGTAGCGGCCGACTTCCTCCGCCATGACCTGCGACGGGGAGAAGATCGACAGGACGTTCTTGAAGGCACCGACGATGCTGTTGCCCAGGTTCTTGATCTGACCCATCAGCCAGCTGGCCGCGTTCTGAATGCCTTTCCAGATGCCGGAAATGATGTCGGCACCGATCTGGATAAAGCCCTCGACGGCGTCCTTGAACCAGCCGACGACGCCGCTGAAGATGTCCTTGAGGCCCTGCCAGACTTCGCTCCAATTGCCGGTGAAGACGCCCTTGAAGAATTCAATGATGCCTTTGAAGATCTCCAGGAAGTCACCGGCGATGTTCTTGATCGTGTTGACGGCGGCGGTGAACACCTTGGGTAGTTCGGACATCGGTCCCTGGATCAGCTGGAGCAGAAGCTGGATGATCAGGGAGACCGGTGGGATAAGGAGCTGGAGAATCCCGGCGGCCAGCTTGACGATCCACGCGAGAACCGGCGCCAGCGTGCTCACCAGCTGCGCGAAGTCGCTGATCATGGGCGCGAGCAGCGGCAGGATCGGGGCGAGAGCGCCGACCAACTGCCCGACGACCGGGATCAGCGGTGTGATGATCGCGATCAACGCCTTGAGCACGGCGTTCGCCAGTTGCGTGATCGGCGGAATGAGTGGCTGGATCGCCTTGAGTAGCGGGGCCAGGGCGGCGCCGATCAGCTGGATGATGACGGTGAGGATCTGGCCAAGGACCGGCCATAGTGGATTGAGCGAGCTGATCAGGCTGGTCACGAAGGGAACCAGCTGCATGATCACGCGGCCGAGCGCGTTCATCGCGGGCATCAGCCCGGACAGGATGGGCGGGATGATGGCCAGGGCCGCGTTGAGCAGCAGCAGGAGCGCGTTGCTCACCGGGGCGAGCGCGGTCAGCAGCTGGCCGACGATCGGCAGCAGCAGTTGCAGGGTCGACCCGAAGATCTCCAAGCCCCGCGCGCCCTGGCCGAAGTTCAGCGACTGCATCATGGCGACGAGGCCGTGCGCGACGGACTCCAACATCGACCAGAACGCGTTGACCACGGGCAGCAGCTGGCGCATCATCGGCGCGAAGCCGTTGACCAGGATCGCCACGAACTGGCCCATGCCCTGGGCCGCCGAGACGATCATCGGCCCCATCGCCGAGAACGCTTCCCGGAACGCCGGTCCGAGTGAGGTCATCACCGTGGCGAAGCCCTTGGCCGCCTGGTCCAGGACCGGCTTGAGCTTGTCGAACGCGTTCGCGATCGGGGTCACGACCGTCAGCTCCACCTGCTGCCAGGCGGTGAGCTTCTGCCCGGACGCGGTGAGCTTGTCCAGGCTGTCCTTGACCGAGGACGCCCCGGCGCCCAGCGCCAGGAAGAACGCCGGCACCCCCAACGCGAGCAGGCCGGAGACCGGGCCGGCGAGTGCGGCGATGGCACCGACGATCAACTGAAGGCGTTGGAACAGATAGCTACTGGACCCGCCGGCCTCGTTGCTCGCCTCGGTTTCCTCGTCCAGCGAGCCGATCAGCTGGCGCACCTTGACCTCGGAGGTGCCCAGGGCCGTGGCCAGGGTCCGGTGCGCCGCCGACAGCTCCTCGGTGTCCTCGGCCGCGGTCTTGAGAGTGTGCCAGTCGACGCCGACGAGCTTCAGCGCGGCGAGCGTGGACTTGTCCAGACCCCGTGACACCCGCTCTGCCGAGGTGTTCGTGTCCTCCAGGGCGCGGCCGACGCCGCCGGTCGCCTCGGTGAGCTTCTCGGCCTCGTCGGTGCTGGCCTGCTGCTGGCCGCCGAGGTGCTCCAGTGCCTGCTCGTTGAGGGCGATGGCCTCCTGGGCGGCGGCGGTCTCGGCGGCGAGCTGCTCTTCCTCGTCCTTGAGGTCGGCCATCGCGGCACGGACGCGCTCCGCCTCGGTCGCGGCCGTCGGCAACTCGTCGTCCAGGTCGATGAAGTCCTGGTGGGCCAGGGCCGTGGGCGAGTGCAGGTTCTCGACCTGTTGGCGCAGGTAGTCCATCTGCGCCGCGAGATCCTCGGCGTGGCTTGTCGCCCCGGACAGCTCCCCGGAGAAGCTCTCGAACTCCTCGCTCGCGTCCGCGATGGCGTCCGTGCCGAGGTCACCGGAGAGGCGTTGGAACTCCTCGTCGGCGTCCCTCAGCTCGCCGGAGAAGCCCTGGAACTCCTCCTCGATCGTGTCCGCCGCGCCTTCGCCCTCGGCCATGGCCGCGTTCGCCGCGTCGACGGCGGCGGCGTACTCCTCGACCGCGCGGCGAGCGTCGTCGATCTTGGCCGACGCGTTGTCTTCGGCTTCCAGTCGCAGCAGAAGGGTTGCCACGTCATCGAATGCGACCGAATCACTCCCCTAGTGCCTGCTGTGAGCGGCGGCTTCTTCACGGTCGAGGACGCGGATGATGTCCAGGTAGTCCCGGACTTCCTTCCAGGGGCGCTCCTCCAGGGATTTACCAGGTATCCCCAGCCGCTTCCAGAAGGTCGTCTCCAGCAAAAACTTCTGCAACATCGGTGGCCCCGGCGTCGTCCAGCCCGGCCTCGTCGCCGCCAGCAGCGCCATCGCGAAAGTCACGCCGCTCGGCCGGGTCGTCCGCGTTCAGCTCATCGACGCGTCCGAGGATCTGCTTGAAGACCTTCTCGGGCAGCCGGGCGATGTTGCGCCGCTTCGCGGAGTCGGGCGTGAGCTGCCAGATCGACCCGTCCTTCTCGTCGAGGTTCCAGTCCACGATGGACGCGGCGACCTTCTCGAACCGGTAGGCGTCGGTGTCCGGGTTGACCACGGCCTGGGTCTTGCCCTTGGCGTCCATCACGCCGCGCACCTTGTGCAGGTGCTTGTCCGCGGCTTCGGCTTCGTTGTGCAGCAGGCACTTCTTGACCTCGACGAAGTATTCCTCGCCGGCATCGTTGTGCACGCCCAGCGGGATACGTTCCACGCCAGAGTAAATGTCTTCAAACGCTATCGAATCACTCCCGGATCAGTATGCGGTGGACACGCCGTTCAACACGACGGCCCTGATGGTGTACGTGCTTCCCGTCAGCGCGGCGGATGCCTCGAAGCTGACCGAGGAGGTGACGATGTCGCTGATCTTGATGTCCGGTTTGTACTTCGTCAGCGCGACCGTGGGCATCGAGAACGCGACGCTGCCCCCGCCGGTCGGGTGGGCCAACGTCAAGCTCAGCGCGCCCAGGGTGCCGGCCTCCATCGTGGCGAAATCGCCGTAGACGGCGTCGGTGAACGAATCCCACACCACGTCGAAGCTTCCCGAGACCTTGATCGTCACGGGCGTGATGAAGTTCGGGCCGTGCTCGCCGGAGAACGTGTAGGTCTCCTTCAGCCCGTTGTCGATGTCGAGCTGGAAGTTCTTGGCCTCGTAGCGGTTGTTGCCGCCCAGTACCATCGTGGCTTCGGCGAACTGGAACGGGATCTCGTTGACGTAGTTCAGCGCGGTGGGCGTGGTGAGCGTCTGGACGGACTGGCCGGTGACGTCGGCGGTGAAGCTGGCCGGCTCGTTGCCCGTCGGCACCTTCAGGCTGTACTTACCGATCCGGCATCCGGCGTACTGGAGCGACTGGTAGCCGCCCGTGTTCTGCTCGATCGTCAGCGAGTCCAGCGTGCCGGTCTGCGCCTCGGTGATCGTGTGCGTGTAGGGCGCGGCCGTGCCGGTGACCGCGTCGGTGCCGATCGCCGCCTTGAGCAGGGCGATACCCATCGACGGGAACAGCGGGCCTTCGATGTTGCCGGTGC
>CAJCJE010000098.1 GCA_903970565.1 Candidatus Melainabacteria bacterium
GCACCGATCTGTCCCTGCGACCAGGAACAATAGTGGAAAGGTTGGGCAGACCAGCAGCTACGCCATGACCGAATCCCCGCGGTCCGTGCTCCTCAAGATCACTAACTACCCGTCAACCCACGTCGGTGGATCGAGGCTTAGCCCCGATCTCGGTGCGGACCATGAGGGTCCGGTACCTGAACGGCGCTCGATCGACGATCTTCTCCTCGACCGCCCACCGGTACAGTTTGTCCACCGAGTTCAGGTGCCGGTTCCAACTCTTGGCACTCAGCCGGTTCCGCAGTGGTCCGGAGGACAGCCGGTATCGCTTGTAGGCGCGGGTGTCAGCCAGCGAGGCATCCAGCCACGAGATCCCATTGCGCTGCTCGCGCAGGAATTCCAGCCATTGCTCGATGTCCCTGGCTGTCGCCAGCCAGGAATGTTCCGAATACTGCGGCCTCCGGTCGCTTTCACCGCCCTCGGGAAGCTCGCGGACGAACCTGTACAGGAGTTGGTCGAAATGCCCGCTCGTGTCGAACAGGAGAGGGGTTCCCTCGGGCACCTGCTTGACGAAACGCTCCAGCACCGCCCTGGGCGCACCGTAGGGCGTCCCGTCCGGACGGCAGGGTGGAGCCAGCACGCGGTGGTCCACAACGGTGATCGGCACGGGTAGGACGCTACCGAGTCAGAGACACTGGGGATAGATTTCAGTACCACGGATAAGCCGCTGAACTGGATGTCGCCGCCGTGCTGGTTGATCGAGGAACCGGACCTGTGGGTGGTCGAGAACAAGGCCGGCGAGAAGCTGATCATCAGCGTCGAGGAGATCCTGCACGACCTCAAGCACGAACTCGGCGTGGACCCCGGTCTGGTCAAGGACGGCGTCGAGGCGCATCTACAGGAACTGCTCGCCGAGCACGTGACCACCCTGGGCGACGGCTGGAAACTTGTTCGCCGGGAGTTCCCGACTCCCATCGGCCCGGTCGACCTGATGTGCCGGGACTCCGCCGGCGTCTCGGTCGCGTGGAGATCAAGCGGCGCGGTGAGATCGACGGTGTCGAGCAGCTCACCCGCTACCTCGAACTGCTCAATCGCGATCCGCTGCTGGCCCCGGTGAAGGGCATCTTCGCCGCGCAGCAGATCAAACCACAGGCCAGGGTGCTCGCCGAGGATCGCGGCATCCGTTGTGTGGTACTCGACTACGACGCCCTGCGTGGCACCGATTCCGAGGAATTCCGACTGTTCTGACCTTCCTGGCCGGCCGAATCGGCGTCCACGGTGGACTGTCGACTGTGGTCGATGAGACTGGACCAGCCGGCCGGGGTCAGGGCATAGGCGCGGACGCTGCCGCTGGCGAAGAACGTCCAGGAGCTCGGTCGGACGAGCGTGGCCGCGACGGCCGTGGCGAGCAGGACGGCGCTACGCGGATCGCGACGGGTCGGCGTGAGTTCCTCGGTGCTGTCCCGGTAGTAGCCTCGGTGACCGAGCGCGGCGGCGAGTTCGCTGAGCACGGCGCGGCGACCGCCGCGTTGGGCGGCGCCGAGGATCGCGACGAGTAGTTGGTGGCTGTTGATCCCGGCCCTGGCCGGAGGTTGCGGCCGGACCGGGATGCCCCTGGCGACCGACACCAGGGCACCGACGAGGTCGACCCCGCTGCGCAGCGCGTTGATCGGTTCGACAAGGCGCGGATTGATGTCGATGAAACTCGGGCCGTCCGCGCCGAGGATGACATCGGCCGACAGCGCGCCGTGCCAGCCGAGCCGGCCGCCGAGATGTTCGAGGTGTTGCCGCGCAACGGGAAGGTCGATGCCGCGTTTGTGGCTGGAACCGCCCCAGACGCCTTCGCGGATTCGCGCGGTGGCGTGGAAGGCGACCAGTTCGCCGTGGTCGAAGACCGATTGGACGATGGCCAGCCGGCCCGGCACCGGAGTCTGGGCGAGCAGTCCGTGCTCGCCTGCGGTCGCGTACCAGGAGGGTTCGAGGCCGGCCAGGACCTGTCCCGAGCGGAACGCCTGATCAGCACGGCCGTGCTCGGTTTCGCCGCCAGCGAGGCGGCCGGCCGGTTCGCCCACCACGACCCGACCGTGCTCGACGAGGACTTCATTTGCCTGCTCGACTCACTGCGACACCTCATCGAGCGCGCCGCCGGTCGGTCCAGGCCCGAATGAGGTCATCCGGCCCGTAACGGGCATCGAGGCCGGAACGGGAGACGCCGCCGCGGGAGACCGCGACGAGGGGCAGGAGTTCGTCGGTCAACGCCGAGCGGTGGCGCAGCAGCGCAACGGGCTCGCCGCTCTGACGAATCGATCGGTCAGGGTCGGTGGAAGCGCTGGGCCAGTACCGGATCGTTCTCCCACCACAGTCGGCTGGCCGGCGCTGCCGTGTCATCCTCGGTCTCGGTGGCCTCCGAACCGAGGGCGGCGTCCTGCTCGTCGAGCTGCCGGTCGATCTCGGCGGCTTCCTTGTCGTCGTCGACGGACATCCGGCGCATCAGGGCGCCGAGGAACGGCAGGCCGGCCGCGTCGCCGGCGATCCACAGCACGCCGGCGCCGATGATCTGGTCGTTGCGCAGGCTCGGGCCCCAGTTGCGGTCCAGCGCCTGGTAGTAGTGCTGCGCGATGATGTGCGGGTTGAGCCACAGCACCAGGCCGAGCGCGGCGTCGAAGATCACCTCGACGAAGGTGATCACCACCGAGATCAGGTGTGGGTACTTGTGCGGCACCGGGTCCAGCTGGAGCCGGGCGTAGAAGTAGACGAAACCGATCGTCAGCAGCGCCAGCCGGCTGAGTTCGTCGACCACCGCGTTGCTCAGCACCGTGGGGTACCAGTTGGTGAAGTAGAACAGCCACGGCGTCGCGATCAGCAGGACCGAACCGCTGGCCGGGAAACTGATCACCCGCATGGCCCTGCTGGCCAGCACTCCGCGCAGCCGGTCCGTCCGCTTCCGTGGCAGTGTCGCCAGCGCCAGCGCGACCGGTGAACCCATCGCCAGGCACAGCGGGGCCAGCATCAGCAGGGTGATCACCTGCCCGGCCCGCGCCCAGAACAGGGTGTCGGCGTAGACGCCGAAGAAGGAGACGCTGAAGAACAGGACCAGGCCGAGCCCCGTCGCGAAGGCGACTTTCCGCCCACGTGCCCATGTTCCGCCCGCGGCGGTCAACCGGCGGACGGCCAGAAAGTAACCGGTGCCGACGATCGCGGCGAACAGGATCGCCGGCACGTCGGGGGTCCACTGGGTTATCGCGGTGACCACGGTGAACGGGGGCGGCCCGTGGTAGCCGGCCTGAAGGAGCAACGCGCTTCCACCTCATCCACATGCGTGACGGAACTGCCGC
>CAJCJE010000099.1 GCA_903970565.1 Candidatus Melainabacteria bacterium
GAGGCTCTGATCGCGACCGGTATCAGCTTCGATCTCCGGACCAAGGACCTCACCGACGAACACCTCGTCGATGTAGTCGCGCAGCGCGACTACATCGACGAGCACTTCAAGGTCGAGGGTGACCTCCGCCGTGAGGTGAACGCCGACATCCGCCGCAAGATCGAGATCGGCTGCTACGAGGGCCTGCGGCACCGCCGCAACCTGCCCGTGCGCGGCCAGCGGACGAAGACCAACGCGCGTACCCGCAAGGGTCCGAAGAAGACGGTCGCCGGTAAGAAGAAGGCTGGCAAGAAGTGAGCCAGCCCTGCGGTAGGACCATCTCGGTCGTCGTTCAGCGTCGGCGCACCGGCAACGGCTTCGCGGCCAGTGCCGTTGGTGCCACGCGCGCCCGTCCCGCCGCGTTGCGGGAGTTGTATCTCGATGCCGGATCTCGCATCCGGCGCACGGCCCCGTCGGTTTCTCGAGCCTCGCACAGCTAGGAGCACAGCCAAGACATGCCACCGAAGAGCCGTACTGGCGCCGGGGTCAAGAAGATCCGGCGCAAGGAGAAGAAGAACGTGGCCCACGGCCACGCGCACATCAAGAGCACCTTCAACAACACCATCGTGTCGATCACCGACCCGAGTGGTGCCGTGATCGCGTGGGCCTCCGCCGGCCACGTCGGCTTCAAGGGCTCGCGTAAGTCCACGCCGTTCGCGGCGCAGATGGCCGCTGAGAACGCCGCCCGCAAGGCCGCCGAGCACGGCATGAAGAAGGTCGACGTGTTCGTGAAGGGCCCGGGTTCCGGTCGCGAGACCGCCATCCGGTCGTTGCAGGCTGCCGGCCTCGAGGTCGGCAACATCCAGGACGTGACCCCGCAGCCGCACAACGGTTGCCGCCCGCCCAAGCGGCGCCGGGTCTAGGCGCGGGGAGGAGTAAGAGATCATGGCCCGTTACACCGGACCCGTTACCCGCAAATCGCGTCGGCTCAAGGTCGACCTCGTCGGCGGAGACCAGGCATTCGAGCGTCGCCCCTACCCGCCCGGCCAGCACGGCCGAGGCCGGGTCAAGGAGAGCGAGTACCTGCTCCAGCTTCAGGAGAAGCAGAAGGCCCGCTTCACCTACGGCGTGCTCGAGCGTCAGTTCCACAAGTACTACGTCGAAGCCCAGCGTCGTCAGGGCAAGACCGGTGAGAACCTGCTCGCCCTGCTGGAAGCCCGCCTGGACAACGTGATCTACCGCGCCGGCCTGGCCCGCACCCGTCGGCAGGCCCGCCAGTTGGTCTCCCACGGCCACTTCCTGGTCAACGGCAAGAAGGTCAACATCCCCAGCTTCCAGGTCAGCAAGTGGGACATCATCGACGTCAAGCCGAAGTCGGTGCCCACGCTGCCGTTCGAGGTCGCCAGGGCCACCTTCGGTGACCGCCCGATCCCGGCCTGGCTACAGGTTGTCCAGTCCAACCTCCGGGTGCTCGTGCACGACGTCCCGATCCGGGCGCAGATCGACACGCCGGTTCAGGAACAGCTGATCGTCGAGTTCTACTCGCGTTGATTCGTCGCTCGGGATGCCTGCCGCGGGGTGGGCATCCCGGGTCCGAGTCGTGCTCCAGCGTTCAGGACACGCTGGGGCGCTGTGTCACCTCTGCGGCGTCAAATAGCGGATGCCGTCAGGAAAGGAAAAAGAAGTGCTTATTTCACAGCGACCCTCTCTTGCCGAGGAGCCCGTCGGCGAAACCCGTTCCCGGTTCGTCATCGAGCCGCTGGAGCCGGGTTTCGGTTACACGCTGGGCAACTCGCTGCGGCGCACGCTGCTGTCCTCCATTCCGGGCGCGGCGGTCACCAGCATTCGCATCGACGGCGTGCTGCACGAGTTCACCACCGTGCCGGGGGTGAAGGAAGACGTCACCGACATCATCCTCAACCTCAAGGAACTGGTGGTCAGCTCCGAGGAGGACGAGCCGGTGACCATGTACCTGCGCAAGCAGGGGCCCGGTGTGGTGACCGCTGGCGACATCGTGCCCCCGGCCGGTGTCACCGTGCACAACCCGGATCTGCACATCGCCACCCTCAACGGCAAGGGCAAGCTGGAGATCGAGCTCGTTGTCGAGCGCGGCCGCGGATACGTCCCGGCGGTGCAGAACAAGCAGGCCGGTGCCGAGATCGGCCGGATTCCGGTCGACTCGATCTACTCTCCGGTCCTCAAGGTGACCTACAAGGTCGAGGCGACGCGCGTCGAGCAGCGCACCGACTTCGACAAGCTGATCCTGGACGTGGAGACCAAGCCGTCGATCACGCCGAGGGACGCCGTCGCGTCCTCCGGCAAGACGCTGGTCGAGCTGTTCGGGTTGGCTCGTGAGCTCAACATCGACGCCGAGGGCATCGAGATCGGCCCGTCGCCGGCCGAGGCGGACACCATTGCCGCGTTCGCCATGCCGATCGAGGACCTCGACCTGACGGTGCGCTCGTACAACTGCCTCAAGCGGGAGGGCATCCACACCGTCGGCGAGTTGGTTTCGCGCAGCGAGGCCGACCTGCTCGACATCCGCAACTTCGGGGCGAAGTCGATCGACGAGGTCAAGATGAAGCTCGTCGGTCTCGGCCTCGCGCTGAAGGACAGCCCCCCCGGATTCGACCCGTCCGCCGCCGCCGCGGACTACCCGGCCGATGGCTGGGGTGCCGACTCGCCGATCGAGGGCGGGCACGACGACGGCCAGGACTACGCAGAGACGGAGCAGCTCTGATCCACTGACCGTCCATAGCGGATGGTCATGATCAGGGTGATCGCAACTAGGAGCATGAGATGCCGACCCCGACCAAAGGCGCCCGTCTCGGCGGGTCGCCGGCCCACGAGCGGCTGTTGCTGGCCAACCTGGCCACTTCGCTGTTCGAGCACGGCCGGATCACCACTACCGAGGCCAAGGCGAAGCGGCTGCGTCCGTTCGCCGAACGGCTGATCAGCAAGGCCAAGCGCGGTGACCTGCACAACCGCCGTGAGGTCTTGAAGACCATCCGCAACAAGGACGTGCTGCACAAGCTGTTCGCGGAGATCGGCCCGTTCTTCGCCGACCGCGAGGGTGGCTACACCCGGATCACCAAGACGATGCCGCGCAAGGGCGACAACGCCAAGATGGCCGTCATCGCGCTGGTGTCCGAGAAGACCGCCACCTCGGAAGCGGAAGCAGCCCGTCGCAGCGCCGGCAACAAGCCCGCTGCCAAGGCCGCCCCCGCGACGACCGAGACCGCCGAGACCGAAACCCCGGCAGTCGAGGAAGCCACTCCCGAGGCGACCGCATCGACCGAATCGGCTGAGGCCACCGAGGCCACGGCCGAGGACGCCCCGGCTGCCGACGAGGCCGCCGTGGAGTCTTCGGAGTCCGTGGAGTCCTCGGACGCTAAGGACGAGTCCTGACGACGCGGTTTCCTCAG
>CAJCJE010000100.1 GCA_903970565.1 Candidatus Melainabacteria bacterium
CCGGCCAGCACCAACCCCGCCGGACCGGCGGTCACCAGGACGCCGGTCAGCAACGGATCGGTCGTTCGGCTCGGCAGGAACCGGGCGACGTCGTGCACCGCCCCCGCCAGGTCGGCGGTGCGCGCGGTAAAGCCAGGAAGCTCCATGCCGCCGCACGCTAGCCTCGGCAACCGACAATTTCCGCGCCGACGAACCACGTGCTCCGGCGGCGATCCGGGAGTCGGGTCGATGATCCGGGAGTCGGGTCGATGAGGAGGAACTCGACCGTGACCGGCCACCGCATTCTGCCGGGATCGAGTTCCCCGAGCCCGACGCGCGACCGACCTGGTCCGCACGACGATCACCGGCCGGATCGGACCGGATGCCGTGGACTGGTACCACCTGCCCATCGAGATCCCGGCCGGGGTCGTCGAACTCTCGGTCAGCTATGACTACGACACCCCGACCCCGCCGGCCGGCCTTCCCGGAAGGCGCTTGCGACGTGGGCATCTTCGGTCCGGCCGGCCGTGATCTCGACAACCGGCGCGGTTCCCGGGGCTGGTCCGGGGGAGCGCGGCGGTCGTTCTCGATCAGTCGGCCGACCACACAATGTGGTGTTCGCCGCCGATCTGTCCGCCGAGCACCTGATGGCCGGCCTGCGTGCCGGACACAACTGGATCGCCGAGTCCTCGACCGTCCAACTGAGTCTGTCCGCGTCCGCCGGCACCCGTCACACCGGCCTCCACCGTGTCGGTATCGGCGAGACGCTGCGCGCCGGGACCGCAACGCCCGTGACGGTCGAGGTCACTGTGGACGGCGCGGCGGGCACGGTCCTACGGCTGTGCACGCAGCACTGTGGACACGATGATCGAGCTGACCAACCCGATTTCAGCCAGCACCGAGCCAGCACCGAGTCGGTGCTGGCTCGGTGCTGAGCCGGCTCTGGACGGTCCCGCCTCAGCCGGGTCGAATAGCGTTCGCTGCTTGCCGGAGGGCTGAATCAATCCTGGTCCAGGTCGCCCGAATCAGCGCCGATCCGCAAACGCCGAACCGCACATTGCCGAGCGCGGTCTCGATTCAATAACGGGATGTTGATTCTCGGGTGAATTGGCGCAACGAACCCGGTCGAGAGGAGTCCTTCAGAGTGAAAGGGCTTGAACCACAGGGGAGGTCGTGTGCGATGGTGACTCTGGCACAGCGTCAGGTTCGGGAACAGGTCAGCGGCTGGGTAGCGCTGACGGCAGCGGCCATCCCGCTGGTTGTCCTCGCGGTCGCCACGGTGTTCCTCATCTGGTGAACACACGGTGAACACAACGCACGGCGCACCCGTGGACCTGGTGCACGCCTGGACTGAACAACTGAATAACTTCCTCCGGGATTAGGTTCGGGGCCTTTGCCAGGAGGTGACCAGCGCGGAGTTTCGGGGATTGATCCGCGCGAACAGCAAGGGCCGGGAGCGTCGCATCTGCTTCCGGCCCTTGCTGTACCCCAATCTGAAGTTTTCTCTGATCAAGCCCCGAACGATCGAGATCCGGATTCGGAACTCAGCGGGCGCGTCGCGCCAGCCGCTCCGGGTCGAGAATCAGCACGCTCTTGCCCTCCAGCCGCAGCCAGCCGCGGTGCGCGAAATCGGCGAGCGCCTTGTTCACCGTTTCCCGAGAGGCACCCACCAGCTGGGCGATCTCCTCCTGGGTCAGGTCGTGGGTGACCCGCAACAGGCCGGCTTCCTGGCTGCCGAAGCGCTGCGCGAACTGAAGCAGCGCCCTGGCCACCCGGCCGGGCACGTCGGTGAAGATCTGCTCGGAGAGCATGTTGTTCGTTCGCCGCAACCGGCGGGCGACCGCGCGGAGCAGCTGCTCGGCGATCTCCGGCCGCTTGGTGATCCACTCACGCAGCGCGGGTCGGTCCATACTGACCGCCCGGACCTCGGTCACCGTGGTCGCGGTCGAGGTGCGCGGGCCGGGGTCGAAGATCGAGAGCTCGCCGAACATGTCCGAGGGACCGGCGATCCAGAGCAGGTTCTCCCGGCCGTCCGGAGACTTGCGGCCGAGTTTCACCTTGCCGGACTGGATGATGTAGAGCCGGTCGCCGGGCTCGCCCTCGGCGAAGATCACGTGACCACGGGGAAAATCAATCGCATTCAAGGACTGAACCAGCGCTTCGGCGGCGCCGGGCTCCACTCCCTGGAAGATGCCCGCGCGGGCCAGCGTCTCCTCCACGTCCGTCCCTCCTGTCAACAAACGGCGACCTGGACGGCCGTCGTCCGCCGGCGGCGCCGTGTGCTCGCCGCCGATCTTTGCGTGCAGTTTAGAGCCTGACACGTCTACCTGGTCCGTGCCTGCCGGCCGAAACGCCGGGGAGGCGACCAATCGTGGTCGCAATCTAGCTCTTCGCCGAGATTACCCGTTGATTATGGGTCCTTGTGTCGACAACCAGTGCCCTCGGGTCCGTTACCGGCCCAAGGGGCTGGTCCGGCGCGACGAACTGCCGACCAGAGGCCGGTGACAGAGGCCGCCGGCCGTCGCCGGGTTCAGTTGCGTACGCGCCGTCTTCTCGGCCGGGTCCGACCGGCCCGACCGCCGAGTCGACGCAACCGGAACAGCTCGAGAGCCCGGCCGATGCCGTGGCCATAGAGCGCCTGCACCTCATCCGGCTGGGCCTGTTCGAGGAACTCCTCGACCTCGGTCTCCCGGATGGCCAGGTTCTTCAGTCGCGCCTCAACCCGCTCCATGAACAGTGCGAACAGCATGATCACGAGCGGGATGATGACAATGAACCAGTAGCTCATGGTGTTCACATTGTCCCTCACCGGTCCGTGCGCCGCTCGATCGGGGTAACCCGAGGCCCGAGGGACACACTGACCTGCTTCGGGTACCCACCTGGCACGCTCGCGGCGCCCGTACGCTGAATGGGTGCCGTCCGTGACCCCCACCCACCCTGTCTCGATCCCGCCGGCGCCGACCGGTGAGACCCAGCTCGGACTGACCCGGCGAGTTCGCCGGATCACCCGCGCACTGGGCGAGGGGTATCCGGGCGCGCACTGCGAGCTGAACTTCGGCACTCCGCTGGAACTGGTCGTCGCCGTCGTGCTGTCCGCGCAGTGCACCGACGTGCGGGTCAACCAGACGACGCCGGCCCTGTTCGCCCGCTACCGCGGCGCGGCCGACTACGCCGGCGCCGACCGGGCCGAGCTGGAGGAGCTGATCCGGCCGACCGGCTTCTTCCGGAACAAGGCGACCTCGCTGATCGGCATCGGCGCCGCGCTCGTCGAGCGGTTCGACGGCGAGGTGCCCGGTCGGCAGGACGACCTGGTGACGTTGCCGGGAGTAGGCCGCAAGACCGCGAACGTCGTGCTCGGCGACGCTTTCGGCGTCCCGGGGATCACGGTGGACACGCACTTCGGCCGGTTGGTGCGGCGCTGGGGCTGGACAGCGGAGGAGGACCCGGTCAAGGTCGAGCACGCGATCGGCGCGCTGCTCCCGCGCAAGGACTGGACGGTGCTCTCGCACTGGGTGATCTTCCACGGCCGCCGGGTCTGCCACGCCCGCCGCCCGGCCTGCGGGGCCTGTCTGCTGGCCAAGGACTGTCCGTCCTTCGGCCTCGGCCCGGTCGAGCCCGGCCTGGCCGCGCCACTGGTCAAGGGCGAGGAGGCCGAACACCTGCTCGCGCTCGCCCAGCAGACCGGCCTTCCCAGGACGAAGAAGCCGGCGCGCGAGACGGTCCGGGAACCCGCCAAGGCCACCGCCGCGAAGAAGACCGTTTCGACGAAATCGGCCACATCTACCACAGTAGTCAAAAAGGTCGCCAGATGACCGACGGGACGAGCGAGGACCACGAGGAGCCCACGGGCGGAGCACGCCGGGTCTCGACCGGGTCCGCGTCGCGTTCCCGGCTCCGGCTCGGCGCGCGGGGTCGCTGGGCGGTGGTCCTCGCGGTGTTGCTGGTCGCGGTCGTGGTGGCCCTCTGGCCACGTGGCAGCGCTCCGGTCTCGCCGAGCACCATCTCGTTGCCCGCGCCAAACCTCGCCGCCGTCCGGGCCCAGGCCGATCTGCCCGGCTGCCCGAGCGCGCGCTCGACCGCCGAGTCCGCGCTGGCGAGGGCCGCCGTGAGCTGCGCGGCCAATGGCCGGACGGTCGAGTTCGGCACCGTGGTCGCGAGTGGCCCCACCCTGGTCAACGTGTGGGCGTCCTGGTGCACCGCCTGCCAGAGCGAACTGCCCGTGCTCGCGCGGTACTCCTCGACCCCCGGCGCGATCCCGGTGCTGACCCTGCTGGTGCAGAGCCCGGAGGCCGACGGCCTACAGGAGCTGGCCGGGCTGAACGTGCACCTGCCCACCGTGTTCGACGCGGACAGTTCGGCGAGCAGGGCGCTGAAGCTCCCGGTCGGCCTGCCCGCCTCCTACCTGGCCCGCCCGGACGGCACCGCGACGTTGATCGACTCGCTGCGGGTGTTCAGTACGGTTGACCAGGTGCGGCAGGCCGTCCGCCAGTATTCGGGAGGGCAGTGACCATCAGCGACCAGGATGCGCCCGGCGCTCGGGACGAGTACCACGACCAGGGCGAGGGGCGCGAGGACCACGGCAGGTCCGGCCGGGCCGGCGACGCCGGCGACGATCATGGTCCGTTACCGGGCTTCCGTACCGACGAGCCTGCCGACGAGCTGCCGAGGTGGATGTCCGACCTGGTCGCCGCCACCGCCGAGCTGGACCCGGCGGTGTTCCGGCGGCTGAGCACACCGTCGGACAACGCTCGGCAGGCGGCGGTGCTGATGCTGTTCGCCGAGGACGAGACCGGGCCGGACGTGCTGTTGCTGCGCCGTTCCAACAGCCTCGGTTCGCACCCCGGCCAGGTCGCCTTCCCCGGTGGCGGCACCGACCCCGGTGACGACGGGCCGGTCGGTACCGCGTTACGAGAGGCAGCCGAGGAGGTCGGCCTGATCCCGGCCGGTGTCCGGCCGCTCGCCCTGTTGCCCAGGGTCTACGTGCCGGTCTCCAGGTTCGACGTGACCCCGGTGCTCGCCTACTGGCGGGAGCCCAGCGCGGTCCGGGTCGTCGACCTCGCCGAGACAGCCGCGGTGGCCAGGGTGCCGATCGCGCATCTGGTGGACCCGGCGAACCGGCTACAGGTCCGGCATCCTTCCGGTTACATATCCCCGGCATACCTGGTCCCTGGCATGTTGATCTGGGGATTCACGGCCAGTCTGCTCACGGTGTTGTTGTCCGTCGGCGGTTGGGAACAGCCGTGGGACGCCACGAACATCCAAGATCTCGACACGGCCTGGCAACTGGCCGAACAGCTAAGCCCCACGGCCGAGGACGGCAGCGGGGTCACCGAGGCAACTGCGCCGGCCGACGGTCATGTGCCGCCGGCAATCGCGGAGGTATGAAGGCGTGAACTGGCTCGACCTGGTCGTTCTGCTGGCCGCGGTGTGTGCGGCGGTGGCGGGTGCCCGCCAGGGCGCCGTCGTCGCGGTGCCCG
>CAJCJE010000101.1 GCA_903970565.1 Candidatus Melainabacteria bacterium
GGGTCCCGAATTGCGGGAGACGTATCAGAAGATCCTTCGCCAGCAGTCGATAACGGTGACCCGACCGGCTGCCGAGACACCGGCACGGCCGAAGCTCCAAGAGGACGAAACCGTCAGTCCCGTTGCCGCCGAACAGCCTTCGTCCGGGCCGGCCGCCAAGCCGTTTGTTCCGTTGGTGCGCCCGGCGCAGTTGCCGGCCGACCTGGTGACGTTCACCGGCCGGCGGACGGAGTTGACCCGACTGGACGCGCTCCTGGACGCCGAGACCGAGAACGGTTCTGGACCGGGGATGATGGTGATCGGTGCGGTCAACGGTATGGGTGGGGTGGGCAAGACTACGTTGGCCGTGCACTGGGCACGTCGAGTGGCTGATCGCTTTCCGGATGGTCAGTTGTACGTGAATCTGCGGGGTTTTGATCGAGGCGGATCGGCGGTGTCGGTGTCGGAGGTGTTGCGGGGGTTTTTGGAGGCGTTGGGGGTGACCTCGCAGTCGGTGCCGGAGTCGGTGGACGCGCAGTCCGGGTTGTTCCGCAGCGTGTTGGCCGGACGTCGGGTATTGCTGGTGTTGGACAATGCGCGGGACGTGGACCAGGTGCGACCGCTGTTGCCGGGTTCGCCGGGCTGCCTGGTCATTGTCACCAGCCGCAGCCAACTCACCAGCCTGATCGCCATTCACGAGGCCAGCGTGCTGCGCGTCGACCCGTTCGGCGCGACCGATGCCCGTGAGCTGTTGACTCGTCGGCTGGGTGCGGCTCGGGTGAGCGCCGAGCCCGACGCGGTCGCGGAGATCGTGCAACGGTGCGCGGGTCTGCCGTTGGCGGTGGCGATCGTGGCGGCCAGGGCCCGAGTGGAGGCGCACTTGCCGTTGAGTGTGATCGCGGCGGAGCTGCGGGATGCGCGGACCCGGTTGGACGCGTTGGCCGGTGACGAGTCGACGGACATCCGGTCGGTGTTCTCGTGGTCCTACGAGTTGTTGAAACCCGAGATCGCCTGGGTGTTCCGAGCGCTGTCACTGTCGGCAGGGCCGGATATCGGGTTGAGCGCGGTGGCCAGCCTGGCCGGGATCGACGTGCGGCGTGCGCGATCCGCGCTGGCGGAGTTGGTCCGGGCCCGGTTGTTGGCGGAGCACCAGCCTGGGCGCTATCTCCTGCACGATCTGCTGAGCGTGTACTCCGCCGAGCTAAGTACCGAACAGGACAGCGAGCAGGACCGCCAGGACGCACAGGGCCGCCTGCTTGACTACTACCTGCACTCCGCGAGTCGGGCCGAGGCCACCCTGCGCACGCAGGTCGGCGTGCAGCCGTTGGTGCCGCCCGATTCCACCGTGGTGCTGGAGGAATTCGCCGATCGTGAGCAGGCCCTCGCCTGGTTCACCGCCGAGCGCCAGGTCCTCAGGACGGCGGTGCAACACGCCGCCCGGCACGGATTCGGTGGTTATGCCTGGCGACTGTCCCTACCCATGATCGTCTTCTATGAATGGCGCGTACATCTGCAGGACTGGGCGGCGACCGCGATGGTCGCCCTCGATGCCGCGCGGGACGTGCATGATCTCGCCGGGCAGGCGCAGTGCCGCCGCAGCCTGGGCCGGGTCTATCTCTACCTCGGTCGTTTCGATGACGCACTCACCCAGCTACGACAGGGCCGCGATCTGTTCACCGAACTCGGCCATACCCTCGAACGGGCTCATCTCGACGTGAACATGGGCACCGTCCAGGTCCAACGCAAACAGTGGGCCGAAGCGCTGGACTGCTATCGCGGAGCACTTGAGGTCTATACGAACGCCGGGCAGTACGTGCGCAGTGTCAATGCTCTGGCGGGTATCGCCACCTGTCTGGTTGAAATGGGTGATTTCCGAGGTTCGGCGAAATCCGGGTGGAAAGCGCTACGGTTGTCGCAGGCTCATCACCTTGTCGAAGGACTGGGACAGAGCTGGGGTGTATTGGGAAGCGCGCACTACGAAATGGGACATTATCGTCGAGCCGTGGTGTGCCATGAACGGGCGCTGTCGAATTTCCGCGAGATCGGCAACGGCACCTTCGTGGCGAACTATCTGACCGACCTGGGTGAAGCCAGACTGGCCGCAGGGGATCGAACCGGCGCGGAGGCCGCCTGGCGCGAGGGAATGGCCATCTACGACGAACTGCAGACGCCCCAGGCCGACAATCTCCGGGCGATGCTCGCCGAACTCACCGACCAGGCCCCGCCGGACGAACCGTCGGGGTGATCGTTGTCGCGCCGTGGACATCGGTGAATTACTGGGTGACGGGCAAACTGTGCAGGCCGAAGATCTGCGAGTCGGTCTTGAGATCGAGTTGCTCGACCGGGACGGCCAGGCGCAGGGTGGGGATGCGCTGCAACAGCGTGCGGTAGGCGATTTCCAGTTCGGCGCGGGCAAGGTTCTGGCCGAGGCACTGGTGGGCCCCGTAGCCGAAGCCGACGTGGTGCCGGACATCAGGGCGACGGATGTCGAACTCGTCGGGGTGTTCGAACGGCAGCGGGTCGCGGTTGGCGGCGGACATGATCGGTAGCAGGCCGTCACCGGCGTGGATGCGCGTTGTGCCGAGATCGAAGTCCGCGGTCGCGGTCCGGGAGATGTCGACGTCGCCGAATGAGTGAACCGCACCATCTCGTCGGCTGCGCTGATCGCGGCGGCCGGGTCGCTGCGCGGGATGTCGAGCTGATCGGGGTATCGCAGGAAGGTCAGCACACCGAGCGAGATGGTGTTGGCGGTGGTTTCGTGCCCGGCGAGCAGGAGTAGCACCGCCGTGCTGACCAGCATCTCGTGGGACAACTCGCCGGTGCCGCGATATCTGGTGATCAGCCTGCCCAGAATGTCGTCGGTTGGCGCGGTTTCCTTGCTGGTCACGATCTCGTCGAGGAAGGCGTAGAGTTCGGTGTAGGCGGCGATCTTCTGTTCGCCGGTGGCGGTTGCCGACGGTATGGTCTCGGTGTGGGTCTGGAAGAATCCGTGGCTGTCGTCGGACACCCCGAGTAGCTGGCAGATCACCGTGGACGGAATCGCCAGCGCGTAGGCGGTCACCAGATCAGCGGTTGGTCCGGTCGCGAGCATGTCGTCGATCAGACCGTCGACGAGGTGTTGGATACCCGGCCGCAGTTGGTTGACCCGTTTCACCGTCAGCTCCGGGATCGGCATCCGCCGGTAGACGGTGTGCAGCGGCGGGTCCATCTCGATCAACTGCGGCAACGGTTGTTGCCCGTCCTCGGCGCCATCCTCGTCGGTGGCCGTCGTCGGCTCCTCCGGTTGGGCGTCGTTGGGATATGGCTGGGAAACCCGGACGGTTCGAATCGGAGCTGACGTCCGGGCGTATCAACAGGGCGCGCACGTCGGCGAGGGCGGTGACCGCCCAGGCGTTGTTCCCGTCCGGAAGTTCGACCTTGACCACCGGGCCGGTGTCGCGCAGCCGACGGTATTGCGTAGGCGGGACGAACGGGCAGGTGCGGGCAACCGGGATTCGCGGCAGGGTTTCGTCGTGCGCGGTCATGGTGGTGGAGTCCTTTTCGGATGGTGGGAACAGGCCGCCGGTCAGTCGACCGGTGAGCTGGCAAGGGCGCGACGTAGTTCCTCGACGGTGTCGGTCAGCGCGGGATGGCTGGCGCGAATCACCCCGGGCAGGGTGGCGTGTCCGTGCGGGGTTCGGTCGTATTCGATGAGCCGGACCGGCACGTGGGCCGCGCGCAGGGCGTCGGCGTAGCGCACGCCGTCATCGCGCAACGGGTCGGCGTCGGCGACCTCGATCAACGCCGGTGGCAGTCCGGCCAGCGAGGGTGCGCGCAGCGGCGAGGCGTAACCGTCATCGGCCTGCCCCTCGGGGCCGAGGTAGTGCGCGGCGTAGGCCTGGATCTGGGCGGTGGTCAGCAGCGGGGCCTGCGCGTTGGCGATGAGCGACGGCGAGTTGGTGAACGTCAGGTCCAGCGGCGGATACAGCAGCGTCTGGTGCGCGATGGACGGACCGTCCTGATCGCGGTTGAGCACACACAGTGCGGCGACCAGGTTGGCACCCGCCGAGTCGCCCATCACCGCC
>CAJCJE010000102.1 GCA_903970565.1 Candidatus Melainabacteria bacterium
ATCTCCCTGGTGGTCAGCTCGTAGCGCAGCGACTCCAGGAACTCCCCCGGATCGGCCGCCTCCCGCTGCCAGTCGAGCAGTTGCCGCATCCAGGCGACCTCGTCGACATCGACGGCGGTGCCCTTGTGGCTGCCCCTGGTCTCCTTGTACCGCCAGTGTGCCGCGATGCCGTACTCGGCGGTGCGGTGCATGTCCATCGTCCGGATCTGCACTTCCAGCGGTTTGCCGTCCGGGCCGATCACCGTGGTGTGCAGGGACTGGTAGACGCCGAAGCGGGGCTGGGCGATGTAGTCCTTGAACCGGCCGGGCATCGGCTGGAACAGCGCGTGCACCACGCCCATCGCGGCATAGCAGTCGCGCACGTCGTTGACCAGGACGCGCACCCCGACCAGGTCGTGGATGTCGTCGAAGTCGCGGCCTCGGACGATCATCTTCTGGTGGATCGAGTAGTAGTGCTTGGGCCTGCCCTCGACCTTGGCCTCGATCCGGGAGCTGACCAGCTGCTCGGAGACCTCCTGGATGACCGTGCGCAGGTAGGTGTCCCGTGAGGGCGCGCGGTTGGCGACCAGCCGGACGATCTCGTCGTACTTCTTCGGTTGCAGGATGGCGAAGGCCAGGTCCTCCAACTCCCACTTGACCGTGGCCATGCCCAGTCGGTGGGCCAGCGGGGCGAGGACTTCCAGGGTTTCCTTGGCCTTGCGGGCCTGCTTCTCCGGCGGCAGGAAACGCATGGTGCGCATGTTGTGCAGCCGGTCGGCGAGCTTGATCACCAGTACCCGGGGGTCTCTGGCCATCGCGATGACCATCTTGCGGATCGTCTCCGCCTCGGCCGCGGCGCCGAACTTGACCTTGTCCAGCTTGGTGACGCCGTCGACGAGGCGCGCGACGACCTCGCCGAAGTCCTCGCGCAGCCGTTCCAGCGAGTAGTCGGTGTCCTCGACGGTGTCGTGCAGCAGCGCGGCGACCAGCGTGGTGGTGTCCATCCCGAGGTCGGCCAGGATCGTGGCGACCGCGAGCGGATGGGTGATGTAGGGGTCGCCGGACTTGCGCCGCTGTTCGCGGTGTTTCTCCTCGGCGACGTCGTAGGCGCGTTGCAGCAGGGCGAGGTCCGCCTGCGGGTGCAGTTCGCGGTGCACGGCGGCGAGCGGTTCGAGGACCTGCTTGACCAGCGCGGCCCGCTGCGCGGTGATCCGGCGGGCGAGCCGGGCCCGTACTCGGCGGGTGGCCGAGGGCTGCCGCATCGCCAGCGCCGCGGGGTCCGCCGACGTGGGCACGCTGGCGTCAATATCCTGACTCACCCACGCTCCTGACATCCTCGGTGCTGGTTGTCCGGATCGCGTGAGACGACCCGGTACCCGAGAATAGCCTCTGAACGGCGTAGCGGCTCAGGTGGCCCCGCTGAGCAGGACGACCGTTCCCGGCTCGACCCGCGCCCTCGGCCGGCTAGACGCTCAGCAGCGCGTGCACGTTCACATCGCCCAACCGGGCCCGGCCGCCGAGCGCGGCCAGCTCGACGACCAGCGACACCCCGACCACCTCCGCCTGGGCATGGTGGACGAGTTCGGCGGCCGCGGCGAGGGTGCCACCGGTGGCCAGCACGTCGTCGACCAACGCGACCCGCTGTCCCGCGCTGATCAGGCCGGCGGGCAGTTCGAGCGCGGCGGTGCCGTATTCGAGCTGGTAGTCGACCCGGTCGGCGACCACCGGGGTCTTGCCCGGTTTACGGACCGGCACGACGCCGAGGCCGGTCGCGTAGCTGAGCGCGGCGCCGAGCAGGAACCCGCGCGCCTCGATGGCCAGGAGCACGTCGGTCGCCGGATCGAGACCGACGGCCAGCGCGTCGATCAGCGCGCGGAAGGCCGGACCGTTGGCGAAGACCGGGGCGAGGTCGCGGAAGAGCACCCCTGGTTCGGGAAAGTCGGGGACCTCCCGAACCAGGGCGAGGGCAGCGGTCAGACCGAACTCGTCGGTTGAAGCCATCTCCGGCGTACTCCTCCTGCGTCCGCGTTCTCAGCGACCGCGCTTGCCGCCATTGCTGCCACGGTTGGACTTCCCGGTCGGCCGGCTGGTGCGATTCTGCTGAGTGCGCTTGGGCGTGCGTGCCGGCGTGCTGGCCGAGGCCGCGTACGCCTTCTCCTTGCGCATTTCGGCCTCGTAGGCGGCATCGTCGTCGAGGTTGTCCTGGGTCAGCGCCCGCGCGGCGGCCTCGGGCTCGGTGACACCCTGCGCGGCCCGCTCGGCGGCCTTCCTGGCAAGGTTCTCGCGCCGGGAGGCAACCCGCTTGGCCTGCTGCTGGTACTTCGGGTCGCGCATCTTGAAGTCCACTGCCAGCGGGGTGGCCAGGAACAGCGAGGACGCGGCACCGATGAGCATACCGACCAGCTGCACCAGGGCGAGGTCGTTGAGTTCGCCGACGCCGAGGATGCCGACACCGACCACGAGCAGGCCCAGCACGGGCAGCAGCGCGATCAGCGAGGTGTTGATCGACCGCATCAGGGTCTGGTTCAGCGCGAGGTTGGTCGCCTCACCGTAGGTCTGCCTGGTCAGGCCGAGCAGTCCTCGGGTGTTCTCCTTGACCTTGTCGAACACCACCACGGCGTCGTACAGGGAGAAACCGAGGATGGTCAGGCCACCGATGACGGTGGCCGGGCTGACCGTGAAGCCGACCCAGGCATACACGCCTGCCGTGACGATGAGGTCGTTGGCCAGCGCGATGATGGCCGCGGTCGCGATCGTTCGCTCGAAGTAGATGGCGAGGAAGATCGCGACCAACACCAGGAAGACGATCAGGCCGTAGACCGCCTGGGTGGAGATCTGCGATCCCCAGGAGCCACTGACCGACGAGTCGCTGATGACCTGAAGGCTGGCCTTGCCGTTGCTGCCGACCGGCTGGAACTGGTTGAACAGCGACGCCTCGACGTTGTTGGTCTGGGCGTTGGTCAACGTGCCCGACTGGATCTGGATGGTCGCCGAGGAGCTGTTGCCGACGGTGACCACGGAGGTCGGTTCCTGGCCGAGTGCCTTGTCGAAGGCGCTCTTGACCGAGTTGATGTCGATCGTGCCGTGGGTGCCGTGCGCGGGCATCTCGATCTGGGTGCCACCGACGAAGTCGATGGTGAAGTTGAAGCCACGCACGAAGATGCCGATCAGGCAGATCAGCACCAGCGCCGCGAAGAAGGCGTAGAACCGCTTGCGCTTGCCGACCAGGTCGAAGGCGCCGGTACCGGTGTAGAGCCGGTAGAACAGCCCCTCTTTCGTGACGTCCGGTGACGACAGGGTGGAAGTCGACAACTCAGGCCTCCTTCGCGCCGGAAGTGGCGGTGGCAGCGGTGGGTGTCTTG
>CAJCJE010000103.1 GCA_903970565.1 Candidatus Melainabacteria bacterium
TCGCGCGGCTGCATCAGCGCCGGTACGCGGGCCATCCGGTCCACCTGAGCAGCCCGCAGGGCCGGTTCAGCGCGGGCGCGGCCCTGGTCGACGGCAGGACCCTGCTGCGCGCCGAGGCGCACGGCAAACATCTGCTGCACAACTACGGACCGGACGCGATCGTGCACATCCACCTCGGTCTGATCGGCAAGTTCGACGAACACAAACAGCCGGAACTGCCCCCGGTCGGCCAGGTCCGGCTGCGGATGGTCGGCCCGACGCACTGGACCGACCTGCACGGCCCGAACACCTGCGAGGTCATCGACGAGGCGCAGGTGGCCGCGCTGCACGCTCGGCTTGGCCCGGACCCGCTGCGCAGGGGCGCCGACCCGGACCAGGTCTGGAAGCGGATCAGCCGGTCCAGGGTGTCCATCGCGGCGCTGCTGCTCGACCAGCAGGTCATCGCCGGCGTCGGCAACGTCTACCGGGCCGAGGTCCTCTACCGGCACGGCGTGTACCCACTGGTCGAGGGCCGCTCGCTGAGCTACGAACTGTGGTCGGCGATCTGGCTGGACCTCGTCGCGCTCATGCGGGTGGGCGTCCGGACCGGTCGGATCGACACCGTCCGCCCCGAACACGAGCCCTCGGTCACCGGCCGCGCGCCACGCCAGGACCGGCACGGTGGCGAGGTCTACGTCTACCGCCGCCAGGGGATGCCCTGTCTGGTCTGCGGCGCCGAGATCCAGGTCACCGACCTCGCCGGCCGGCGCCTTTACTGGTGCCCGACCGAACAACCCGCGCCCTAGTCGAATGCGACTGGACGAGGATCAGGCCAGCGCCCGGTTTGCCGCTGCCCGGGTGGCTCGACTGGGCACAGTGGACGAACACGGTCGGCCGCACCTGGTCCCGGTCACCTTCGCGGTGCGTGGTGATCTCGCGGTGATCGCGGTGGATCACAAGCCCAAGACCACCAGAAACCTCAAGCGGCTACGCAACATCCAGGCCAGTCCGTTGGTCAGCCTGCTGGCCGACGAGTACACCGAGGACTGGACCCAACTCTGGTGGGTCCGCGCCGACGGCACCGCGACCGTCCTGCGCGATCCGGCCGAGGAGACCGACCCCCTGCGCTGGTTGACCGCGAAGTACCCGCAGTACCAGGGCCGGACCCCGGCCGGCCCGGTGATCCGCGTCCGGATCACCTCCTGGACCGGCTGGCACGCCTGAGCCGCCCGCGTACGAATCGCCGGGCTCGCCGGGCTACTGCCATGGGCCGCTGGCGTCCTTGACGGCCCATACCCGGATCACCTCATGGGGATCGCGCCGATCCTCCTCCGGCAGCGCGCTGACCCGAGCGATCACGTTCGACCGCACCCGAATCCGGGTCCTGGCATCCAGCGCGGCGAACCGGGCGGCGGCCGAACCGAGCGTGGTCCACTCCTCGACCAGGTCCACCGGTTCCGCGATCGGCCCGCTCAGCGCGGTCACCTCGGTGTCCACCACCCGCAACCCGGCCGAGGAGACCAGTTCGGCGAGCGCCTCCGGCGTTTTGGTGAACGCGGCGCCGTACCGGGTCGAGGTCGCCAACGGCGCGCCCGCCGCGTCCAGCTCCGCCACGAACGCCGCCTTGGCCGCCCAGAACGGGTCCAGCCCCCAGGTCGCCGCGGCGAACATCCCACCCGGCCGCAGCGCCCCGGCCAGCGCGCGCAGCGCGGCGGGCGGATCGGCAAGGTGGAAGAGTACGAACGCGCAGACCATCACATCGACACTGCCCGGCCGCAGCGGCGGATGCGCGAGATCGGCCTGAACCAGAAACGTCGGCTCGATATCGGCTTTCCCGGTCCCTTGTCCGTTCATGCTCACGTTGCTGGCGTGGTCGAGCATGGCCCCCGCGAGGTCGAACCCGAGAATGGCGGCCGTCGGCGCCGCGGCCCGCAGGCCCGGAATGAGCGCGCCGGTGCCGGTACCCGCGTCGACGACCACCCGCGCCCGCTCCAACGGCAGCCGCGCCAACAGCCCGGTCGACCCCGGCACCAGATGCGCGGCCCTGGTCGCCGCGTAGCCGTCTGCGGCGCGTTCGTACATCTCTCGGACTGATTCCACGCCGCAGTCTCACACGACCCACCCGGCCCGCACCAACACACCCAGCGCGTATTGCTTGTGGCCTCCATCTGAGGCGAGTGGCCGCGACGTCGCCGAGGTGTTGGGCGCCCGGTCACATAGATCAGGGCGCAGGTGATCGCGCCGTGGAGGATCAGAGATCAGGCGAAGCGATCAACGCTGTCCTGCAAGCCTGGCGCGAGGTGTGAGGTAGCCATGCCATAGGCCCTTCCGGCGCGGAGGCGATTTATGCCATGACCACAACCTTGCCCTGACCTGCGGCGGAAGAGTGCTGAGAGCGGGTGACCGGGATCGAACCGGCATGGCCAGCTTGGAAGATCGGCAAGGACGCCCGGCCACCGCTTCTGACCTGCGGCGACCACCTGACCGGGTGATCCGGTGTTGACCGTGGTTGACCGGCGTTAATGGCCCGCTAATGGCCCGGCCGTTGGCGTATCCGCGCAGCTCAGCGATGGTCCAGAGCGCGCTCTGATTCGGGCTGACTCGGCGGTCGATGCGCATTGCTGCTGCCTCCTGGCGACGGTCCCAACGGTGGCGAGAAGATCCAAACCCCACCCTTACCCTGGCCCCTGCCGCAGTTAGCGCCGAGTCGTCGGTGTCAAGGTGGGCGCTTGCGACCATCGCGTAGCGACGCCGTAGGCGCCCTTGATGGCGGCGGCGCGGTGTTAAAGGATCACCGGTCCGGGGAGGTTCGTTCCTGCGGTCGACGTCATACTGTGTCGGGTGGCCGCTGGCGACCCGGCGGCTGGACGTGAGAGGAACGAGGGCTTCGTGGCTTCGATACAGACCCTGGAGCGGCGCATCCTGGCGCTTGAGGCTCGGCTTGCAGACCTGGAGGGCGGGTACGGCGAGACCCTGTACAAGCTGCACCGGGCGAGCATCAAGTCTGACCTGCGGCTGGGTCGCGTGCTGGACCACCTGAACATCGCCGACGTCTCGGACGACGACGTTGACGCGGTGCTGGACGACGAGGAGTAGCGCCGGATCTGCTGTGTGGCCTGACGCTGTCGTCGGTGGCGCCCCCGTGTGTCGCGCGGCCTGCCGCGCGCCCGGCGTCCGGCCAGAGCGGT
>CAJCJE010000104.1 GCA_903970565.1 Candidatus Melainabacteria bacterium
CGACCCCGGCAACGCCGCCGTCGGCGACTGCATCGCCAACCTGCCCGCCGGTAACTCCGGGGTGGCCCAGGACGCCTCCGACGCCAAGAAGGTCGACTGCACCGACCCGAGTGCCTCCTACAAGGTGCTCGGCATCGTGAACGACCCCTCCGGCGACGAGATCAACGACAACAACAAGGTCGCGCAGGCCTGCGCGCCGTGGACGAGCGTCGACTACGTCTTCGAGGAGAGCAGCAGCGACCAGGACGGCTCCGACTCCTCCGGCAAGCTGATGTGCCTGGAGACGATCAAGCACTGATCGCACGAGTGGGGCCTGGTCCCGACCAAGGTCGGGACCAGGCCCCACTTGCACGCGCGGACCGGTCGAACTCAGACCGGGATGACGGTGGGCACGATCATCGGCCGGCGCCGGTACTCCTGCGCCACCCAGCGGCCGACCACCCGGCGCACGGACTGGGCGATCCGGTGCGTGTCGGTGATGCCCTCAGCCTCGGTCCGCGACAGTTCCATCTCCACCAGCGGCACCACGGCTTCCAGCGCCTTGGGGTCGTCGGAGAAACCGCGCCCGGACACCGTCGGCAGGGTGACCGCGCGACCGGTCGCGGAGTCGACCGCGACGCTGATCGCGATGAAGCCGCCCTCGCCGAGGATCAACCGGTCCGACAGCGTCGAGTCGCCGACGTCGCCGACGGACAGGCCGTCGACGTAGACGTGGCCGACCTCGACCCGGCCACTGATCTTGGCGACTCCGTCGATGAGGTCGACGACGACGCCGTCCTCGGCGAGCACCACCCGCTCGCGGGCGACCCCGGTGCGCACCGCGAGTTCCGCGTTGGCGCGCAGGTGTCGCCATTCCCCGTGCACCGGCAGCACGTTGCTGGGCCGGACCGCGTTGTAGAGGAACAGCAGTTCCCCGGCCGGCGCGTGGCCGGACACGTGCACCCGCGCGGTGCCCTGGTGCACGACGTTCGCGCCGAGCCGGGCCAGTCCGTTGACGACGTTGAACACCGAGGTCTCGTTGCCGGGGATCAGCGAGGAGGCCAGCACGATGGTGTCGCCGGGCCGGATGTCGATCTGCCGGTGCTCGCCGCGCGCCATCCGCGACAGCGCGGAGAGCGGTTCGCCCTGCGAGCCGGTGGACACGAACAGCGTCGCGCTGTCCGGCAGCTGGAGCGCCTCGTCGATGTCGATCAGCAGGCCGTCCGGGATGTTGAGCAGGCCGAGGTCCGCGGCGATGCCCATGTTGCGCACCATCGAACGGCCGACCATCGCGACCTGCCGGTGGTGCGCGGCGGCCACGTCGAGTACCTGCTGCACGCGGTGCACGTGACTGGCGAAACAGGCCACGATCACCCGCTGGGTGGCCCGGCAGATCACCCCGTCCAGGACCGGGCCGATCTCCCGCTCGGAGACGACGAAGCCGGGGACCTCCGCGTTGGTGGAGTCCACGCAGAACAGGTCGACGCCCTCGTCACCGAGCCGGGAGAACCCGGCGAGGTCGGTGAGCCGGCCGTCCAGCGGCAACTGGTCGAGCTTGATGTCCCCGGTGTGCAGGACCAGGCCGGCCGGGGTGCGGATGGCGACCGCGAGCGCGTCCGGGATCGAGTGGTTGACCGCGAAGAACTCCAGGTCGAAGCCGCCGAAGGAGCGGTGCTGGCCCTCGACGACCTCGGTCAGCCTCGGCGTCAGCCGGTGTTCCTTGCACTTCGCGGCGACCAGCGCGAGGGTGAACCGGGAGCCGATCACCGGCAGGTCCGGGCGCATCCGCAGCAGGAAGGGCACCGCGCCGATGTGGTCCTCGTGGCCGTGCGTGAGCACCAGCGCGTCCACGGTGTCCAGTCGGTCCTCGATGGCCCGGAAGTCCGGCAGGATCAGGTCGACGCCGGGCTGGTTGTCCTCCGGGAACAACACCCCGCAGTCCACGATCAACAGCCGGCCGTCGTACTCGAACACGGTCATGTTGCGGCCGACCTCGCCGATCCCGCCGAGCGCGACCACCCGGAGTCCGCCGTGCGGCAGCGGGGGTGGTGGCTTGGTTGGGCCGGGCGACGGACGGTTTGCCGTGGTCGCCGAGGTCGGTTGGGTCACTGAGTTACCGTCCCTGTGCTGGTGTGCGTAGTGGTGCGAATGTATGCGGCGGCGGCATCGGCCGCGACGACCCTGGCCATCCCGAGGTCGTCCTGGGCCGCGGTGGTCAACGGCACCCCGGCCTCGGCGAGGTCGCCGGCTATCGCGTGGAACTGCTGGCCGTTGGCAGCCGGCAGCGGAAGGCGCGGGTCGCCCGCGTCGTGGCCGCGCAGCTTCAGCGCGGACTTGGCGAACACCACCCCGCCGACCCTGCTCATGGCCCGGTACACGGGCAACATGCCGCGATGAATGGTGAGGGAGGTCGAGGTGTCGCCGTGTTCGTAGGCGTCCACCATCGCCCTGATCCGGCCGGCGACCACGTGACCGACCACGCTGACGCAGCCGACCGCGCCGACCGACAGCCACGGCAGGTTCAGCGCGTCGTCGCCGGAGTAGTAGGCCAGGTCGGTGTTCGCGATCACCTGGCTACCGGCCAGCAGGTCGCCCTTGGCGTCCTTCACGGCCAGGATGCGCGGGTGTTCGGCGAGCCGGAACAGCGTGTCGACCTCGATCGGCACGATGGCCCTCGGCGGGATGTCATAGAGCATGACCGGCAGTTCGGTGGCGTCGGCGATGGCGCCGAAGTGCGCGAGCAGCCCGGCCTGCGGGGGCCGCGAGTAGTACGGCGTCACCACCAGCAGACCGTGCGCGCCGGCCTTGGCCATCGCCCCGGCCAGGTGCACGCTGTGCGCGGTGTCATAGGTACCGGCCGCCGCGATGACGGCGGCCCGGCCCCCGACCGCGTCGAGCACCGCGCGAACCAGCTCGGCTTTTTCCGCGTCGCTGGTGGTCGGGCCCTCGCCGGTGGTGCCGTTGAGGACAAGACCGTCGTTGCCGAGTTCCACCAGGTGGTTGGCGAGGGCAGCCGCATTGTCGAGATCCAGCGCACCGTCGGCGTCGAACGGGGTGACCATAGCGGTGAGCACCCGCCCGAAGGGACGGCCCGGAGCTGCGGTTGGGCATCCGTTCATGACCGAAACGCTACCTGGTGTCCCCGTCGCGCCGCTGGCGTCCTCGCTCTCGTCCTAGAAAGAGCGTTCCAGACCCTGCACGACGCCGATCGCGGCCTGATCACCCTCGAAGGTGACCCGCGCCGCCTTCCGGCCGAACACGTGCAGCAACAGCTCACCCGGCTCGCCGACAATGGCCACAGTGGACGGTCCCTGGTGCAGCTGCGCCTGGGTGCCGTCCGGGCGGCGCAGCACGACGCCGACGGTGCTGCGCTTGTAGGACATTCGACCGGTGAGCCCGACCGCGCGCCAGGCCATCGCGTCCCGCCGCGCGTCGGCGGGCCGGGGCTCCCAGCCCTCGCCGCCACGCCGCACGTCCTCGTGGTGGATGAAGTACTCGGCCCCGTTGGCCAGCTCGTTGAGCGCCGGGATGGCCAGCGGCGACCAGCGCGGCGGCCCGGTGCGCACCAGGGTCACCAGCTCCTCCCACGGCTTCGCGGCGTAGGAGTCCTGGACCCGCTGGGTCCGGGCGGCCAGCGCGGAGATCATGATGCCGCCCGCCGCATCCGGCCTGCGGTCGCGCAACACGAGGTGCGCGGCGAGATCGCGGGTCTGCCAGCCCTCACACAGCGTCGGCGCGTCCGGGCCGACCTGCTCGAACAGGTCACACAGCGCACGTCGTTCATCGTCGGCAACACCCATGAGCGCAACCGTACTCGTTGGTAGTGCACCCGACGAACCGAGCGGAGAATCCCTGAAGATCGACCGCGCTCGGCGGGTCTCAGCTCGTAAGGTCGTGGATCTCGTGCCCGGCCTCGCGGAACGCGGTCACCGCCCGGTCCAGGTCGGCGGCCCTCACCAGCACGTGGTCGGTGTCGAAGCTGGACAGCGCGAACAGCGCCACCCCGGCCGCGGCCAGCGTGCCGGCCAGCATCGCCATGATCCCGGTCAGGCTGAACTCCAGCGGTCCGCGCACGGTCAGCAGCCGCCACCGCGCCTCCCGGCGCTGCACCCCTTCGAACGATTCCGCGTCCTCGGACCGGCAGACCACGGAGAGTTCCCGTTCGGTCCGGATCACCGCGACCAGTCCGGACGCGGTGAGCAGGCCGGCCGGCACCGGGGTGTCCGGCGCGAACCGCAGGGCGGTGTACTCGGCCGGACGGACGTCGATGATCAGTTTGCGCATCGGAGCAGACCCGCTATCCCTCGGTGACGAACGGACTCGCGGCGACCTCGCTGCCATCCGGCAGCGCCGAGATGACGAAGTCGTCGAACACGTTTGCCGCCGCCTTCTGCAAGTGGCGCAGGCATTCCACGGCCAGCGCGCGGATCTCGACGTCCGCGTGCTCGCTGGCGCGCATGGCGATGAAGTGCCGCCAGGCGCGGTAGTTCCCGGTGACCACGATGCGCGTCTCGGTCGCGTTCGGCAGCACCGCGCGGGCGGCCTGGCGGGCCTGCTTGCGACGCAGCGTCGCGCTCGGCTCGTCGGCGAAGCGCTTCTCCAGCCCGGTCAGCAGCTCGGTGTAGGCATCGACGCTGGCCTGCGCGATCTCCTGGAACTTGGCGTGCAGTTCCGGATCGGAGGCGATGACCTCCGGCTCGACCATCGCCGCGTCCTTCTCCGGGAAGTACCGCTGGGACAGCTGCGAGTAGGAGAAGTGCCGGTGTCGGATGAGTTCGTGGGTCAGCGAGCGGGAGATCCCGGTGATGTAGAAGCTGACCGAACCGTGTTCGAGCACCGAGAGGTGGCCGACCTCCAGGATGTGCTTGAGGTAGCCGGCATTGGTCGCGGTGGCCGGGTTCGGCTTCTTCCAGGACTGGTAGCAGGCCCGCCCGGCGAACTCGGCGAGCGCCTCGCCGCCACCGGTGTCGGTCGACCAGGGAATGTCCTCCGGCGGGAGGAATTCCGTCCTGCCGATCAGTACGACGTTCGGCGACACCGTTTCGGTCACTGCTCCGCGCCTCTCCACTGCCCACTGTCTTCCACTGCCCACTGCCTGATGTCGTCCTGCTCGGTCTGGCTGACGTGGTCCTGCCAAGACGCGGGTCAGCGTAACCGTGACACCACCACGCCGCCCCGATGACATCACCGTGATGTCGTCCTGACGCAACAAAACCCGCAGGTCAGCGCATTTGACACCATCGTGACGGCAGATTGACATCAAAGTCGACTTGACTGACGTCACTTTCGACATCATGATGGCGTCATGGAACTCAACCAGTACATCGCGAGCTTGCGAGAGACCCTGACCGCCGCGGCCGGGGCCGGCGACGAGCAGACCAAGCGGACGGCGGCCCTGCTGTCCGCCGCGATCGAGCCGGCCGCGCGGCTGGCCATCATGAACGCGCTCGCCGACCTCGCGGCCGAGGTCACCGCAAACCTCGACGACCGGATCGTCGACGTCCGGCTCGACGGTCCCGACGTGCGCGTTGTGGTGACCAACACCGCGGCCGACGACGAGCCGGAGGAACCACCGGCCGAGCCGCCGCCGATGTTCGACGCGGACGGGGACATCAGCCGGATCACCGTGCGGCTGCTGGAACAGCTCAAGGGCAAGGCCGAGGAGGCCGCCAACGCGCAGGGCGTCTCGCTGAACTCCTTTGTGTCCCAAGCGGTTCAGGGCGCGCTGTACAACGCCGCCCGCAACGCGGGGCAGGGTGGCCACGGCGGCGGCTGGCAGGGCGGCAACTGGGGTCAGGGCAACTGGGGCGGCCCGCAGCGCGGCGACCGGGGCGGGCGCAACCGGGGCGAGGACGGCCAGCGTGGCCGTGCCAACCGGGTACGCGGCTGGGTCGAGGGCTGACCGCGATGTCCGAGAACGACATTCCCGGCCAGCGGCCGGAATCCCAGCCATCCCAGCACGAATCCGCCACCAGCAGCACCGCGTCCGGTCTGGGTGCGGAGAACGAGGAGCCCGAAGTGATCACCGAAGCGGACGCGCAGGACGCCACCGACACCGCTGAATCCGGCGCCGGCCCCAGCTTCGAGGAAGCGGCCGAATCGGAACTGTCCGATTCGGACCGTGTGAACAGCCGGCAGTCCTTTCCGGTGACCGGTCCGCTGGACATCGAGATCAGCATCGGATCGGGCCGGATCGCCATCGACCTGGTGGACGAACCGCTGGCCACGGTGGAGATCCGGCACCAGCCGGGCAACGGAAACCCGTTGCTGGCCGGCATCAGCTCGCTGGTCGAATGGTTCAACGACCGCCTGGGCGACCAGCGCGCCGCCGCCAACGAGGAAATGGCCAGGACGGCGATCGACCAGACCAGAGTCGAGTTGATCGGGCGGCGCCTGGTGATCGCCGGGCCGAAAGGTCCGCTGCGGCTGGTCCCGCTCGCGGTCGTCGTGCGCGCGCCGTCCGGCTCGCAGATCACCCTGCGCAGCGGGTCGGCGGATGTCACCGTCACCGGATCGGCCGGTCGCTGCGAGGTCGAGACCGGTTCCGGCGACATCGCGCTGGACCGCGCGGACGGCTACGCGGTCATCGCCACCGGCTCCGGCACACTGCGGCTGGGCCCGATGCTCGGTGGCCTGAAGGCTCGCAGCGGCAGCGGCGAGATCGAGGTGTCCTCGGTCGGTGGACCGACCACGGTGTCCACCGGCAGCGGCGACGTGTGGTTCGGCGCGGTGCAGGACAACGTGACCGCGAAAACCGGCAGCGGCGACCTAACCATCGCCGACGGTGCCTGCGGCGACATCGAACTGACCACCGGTTCCGGCGAGGTCCGGGTCGGCGTGCGGGCCGGCACGACGGCCTTGATCGACCTGTTGTCCGGCTCGGGACAGGCCCGCAGCGAACTGGACGTGCACGAGGAGCCGAGGGCCGGCGCGCCCACGCTGCGACTGCGCGGGCGTACCTCGTCCGGCAACGTAGTGGTCACCTCGGCCTTCGGCTGAACGGCCCGCCGCCGCTTCCCGGTGAGTTGCCCGCAGTGCGCGTGATCGGGAGGGTCGGGGGCAATAGGTCGGTGGGGTCGGTGGGGTCGCATTGCTCCGGATCAAGAGGCGGCCAAGCGAGCCGAACTCGGTGACAGGACCGGGGTGGGAGGAGTCGGCGGCCTGGCCGAAGGGTCCGAGCCGGGGGTCCGAGCCGCTGACGCCCCGAAGGGACGACACGCGGAGAAGGTTGACGCAAACCCTTCCGCGTGTCGTCCCTTCGCTGGCTGGGGGACCCCCGAAATCCAATTCTACTCGTTGTTGATCAAAGTTTGGCGTTACCGGCAATCGGATTGGCGTGTCGTCCCTTCCCGTTGCCGGTCAGGCCTTTCCCTCCGCCGATCCTCCTGCCGACGATGACTAGTCGGCGCGAATCCGGTCGGCGATACCCAGTACGCGATACCCAGTACGCGACGACCGGTACGCGACGACCGGTTCAGCGCACGGCTCGGCGCAGCGCGGTTGACAGATTCCCTTTGCTGCCAACCATAACCCCGGTCAGCCCGAGCCAGTCGGCCATCAGCCGCAACTCGGCGGCCAACTCCGCGACCACCCGCGCCGAGTCGACCTCCGGCTCGGCGAACGCTCCGGGTACCCGCAGCACCCCCGCCGCCCGGTCGGCCTTCAGGTCGACCCTGGCCACCAGTTCCTCGTCGAGCAGGAACGGATAGACGTAGTAGCCGTACACCCGCGCCGGTTCCGGTACGTAGATCTCGATCCGGTAGTGGAAGTCGAACACCCGCTCGGTGCGGTCCCGCCGCCAGATCAGCGGATCGAACGGGCACAGCAGGGCCCGGCCGGTCACCGCGCGCGGCGCCTTCGCCTCGACATGTCGGTAGGCGGTATGGCGCCAACCGCTCACCGTCACCGGTTCGAGCACCCCGGCCTCGACGAGTTCCGCGACCGCCTGCTGACTGTCCCTGGGCGCCAGCCGGTAGTAGTCGCGCAGATCCGGTTCGGTGGCCACCCCCAGCGCCCGCGCGGCGCGCTCGGTCAGCGCGCGGTGCGCCGCGTCGGGATCGACGTGTGCCTGGTGGATCTCGGCTGGGAGCACCCGTTCGGGCAGGTCGTAGAGCCGTTCGAAGCCGCGCCGCGTCCCGGTGGTCAGCTCACCGCTCGCGAACAGGTACTCGCAGGTCCGCTTCACGTCGGAGCGATTCCACCAACCACCCTTGGCGTGGGTGGCGCGCTCGCCGCCGACCCCGAGTTCGTCCTCGATCGGTCCGGCGCTGATCGGACCGAGCTGCTTGACGACCGCGAGGACATCGGCGATCAGCGGGGTGTTGCGGCGCACCGAGTCGTAGTAGCCGGCAGCGCGTTCGGCCCTGCGCCGCATCCGATCGCGGAACAACGGCCAGTCCGCGACCGGGATCAGGCTCGCCTCGTGCGCCCAGTACTCGACGAGCATCCTCGGTCGGCGCGCGCTCGGCGTCCAGGCCGCCTCCTCCAGCAACTCCACCGGGTACGCGCCGAGTCGACTGAACAATGGCATGTAGTGCGCGCGCACCGCGACGTTCACCGAATCGAGTTGCAACAACTGGGTTCTGGAGAGCACCCGGCCGAGCTGTCGCCGGCCGGGCGGGCTGGTCGGACGCGGATCGGTGAAACCCTGCGCGGCCAGCGCGATCCTGCGGGCCTGCACGGCGCTGAGGCTGCGGATCGGCGGCTGAATGGAACCTGGCCGACCGGTATCGACAGATGAAGCAGATGAAATCGCACGCTGCACGTACCCACCCTGTCATGCCGCACCGACAAGTTCGGTAGGTTCCGCGCATGGCCGACGCCGCCGTGCACCCGGCACAACCCGAAGACATCGCCGACATCGCCAGAATCCAGCAGGAAACCTGGCTGACCGCATACGCCGAGCTGCTCCCGCCGACCGTACTGGCGGGTTTGGACAGCGCCGACACCGAAGCGGCCTGGCTGGCCGCGCTACAGGACGGCGTCGCGCGGCTGTTCGTGGCCACCGAGGGCGCCTGGACCGTCGGCTTCTGCTCGGCGGGCCGTGCCCCGGAAACCGAAATCGCTGGCCCGGACGGCGAACTGCCCGAGGACGCCGCGACCGTCGCGCTGATCGGAACGCTGCTGGTCGAACCCCGCTGGGGCCGGCGCGGCCACGGCGGCCGACTGTTGGCGACCGCAGCCATCGGCCTGCGGGCCGAAGGCGCCACCAGGGGCATCACCTGGGTTCCGGAGGCCGACAAGGCATCGCTGGCGTTCTACGCCAGGATCGGCTGGTTGCCCGACGGGATCGCCCGCACTCTCGACGCCGGCGGACAGCCGCTGCGCGAACTGCGTTTGTCAGGCACTCTGGATCTGGTGTTCACGGAAGACCGCGAGGGCTAACAACTGGTCACATCAGACGAAATTCCTAGGTACTGTCGGGCTTGGGACCGCAAACTGAGGGGATTCCGTGCTGACCCTGCTGTTGGTGACGCTGGGCGTCGCCATTGGCTCGGCGCTGTTCCCACCGTTGTCGGTCGAGTTGTTCGCGGTGGGACTGGCCCTGCGACATCCGGACCTGCCGTGGCTGCTGATCGGCCTGGTCATCGCCATCGGCCAGTTCCTCGGCAAGCTGGTCTACTTCTACGCCGGTCGCGGTTCGATCCGGCTGCCGAACTTCCTGCACCGCAAGGCCGCCATCGCGACCGAGGACGTGCCGGCCGCACCGCCGCCGGCCGCACCGCCGCCGACCGGTCTGCGCGGCTACTGGCGTCGGCTGGTCTCCTGGGTCCGGTCGCTGTGGATGTGGCTGCGGGCCAAGTGCCAACGGCACCCGTACTGGATGTTCGGCGCCACCGCGACCAGTTCGCTCGTGGGCATCCCGCCGTTCGCGGCGACCACGGTGCTGGCCGGATTGGCCGGCCTGTCACTGCGATCCTTCGCGTTGGCCTGCATTCCCGGTCGGTTCATCCGGTTCAGTCTGCTGGCCGCGTCACCGATCCTGATCAAACACTGGCACTGGCACTGGTTGCACGTCCTGCACCTGCACTTATCGTTTCTCTGACCGGCTCGTTTCTCTGACCAGTCCGTCATTCTTCTGGCCGGTCCGGCGCAGTGTTCCTCAGGCTTCGGCCAGCCGCAGCGCATGGCGCATGGTTTCCCTGGCCCGCCGCCGATCCCCCGCGATGTCGTAGCCGTAGGCCAGCCGATACCAGTTGCGCCAGTCCTCCGGCGCCAACTCGACCTCGGCCTTGCGCTCGTTGAACCAGGCATCCGCTGCCGCGCGGTCGATTCGCCCGGAGGGCCTACGGGGCAGCTCGGAGGTGTCGGGGAGCAGACCATCCCGCGCCAACCGCCGTGCCAACCGCTCGACCCGGACGCCGAACCACAGGTTGACCACCGCGATCCACGCCCCGACCACCGGCAGCAACAGCACGCCGATCCCGAGCCCGATGCCGGTCGCGGTGCCCGTTTCGATCAGCAGGACCGCGCGCTGGGCGAGCAGCACGAAGTAGACCACCAGAATGGCGGTGAGCAGCAACGCGGTGTATCGAGCCTTCATGACCGCACCAACCCTGAAATCACAAGCCTGTCCGGCCCAGTCGTGTCCGGCCCAGTCTTGTCCGGCCCGGTGCGCCGAGGACTGCCGGCCGGGTAGGCGCCGTCAGCAGGCCGAGTGCCGCGAGCGGTCCGGGAGCCGTCTGTGATTGGACCGCGCAGAATACCGGTCAGCGCGCCGTTCCCGGTAAGTTGTCCACAACCGAGAAGACCATCCACAGCAACGCCAATTGACCCGAATCCCCGCGCCCCCGCTCGATAGACTGGCCTTGGGTGGCCCTCCCCCCAGGGAGGGTGGGGTCTGCGCGCGACACGAACAATGCGAACAACACTCGCGTCATGGGCCGTGCCCTCTGTAGGGGCCGTGCTCGCCGCATGGGCCGTACGCGCGATGCGAGCCACGCGCACGGTACAAGTTGCACGCGCGATATGAGCCGCACGCGCGAGGCGAGCAGGGCGAGCAGTACCAACACCGTGCGCGGCACGCGGTGCGGGGCGAGGGGTGTTGGTGGGCTCGGAGTGCATCGGAAGGTGGCTACAGGCCGAGGAAGGATTCCAGGCCGATGGTGAGGCCTGGCTGGTCGAGCACGGATCGGATGCCGAGCAGCACGCCGGGCATGAACGAGACGCGGTCCAGCGAATCGTGCCGGATCATCAGGGTCTCCCCCTCCGTACCGAACAGCACCTCCTGGTGCGCGACCAGGCCGGCCAGCCGGACCGAGTGCACGCGAACGTCCGAGACGGACGCGCCGCGCGCGCCGGGCAGTTCCTGAGTGGTCGCGTCGGGGCTGGGGTCGAGCTTGACTTCCCGGCGCGCGGCGGCGATCAGGTTCGCGGTGTGCGCGGCGGTGCCGGAGGGCGCGTCGGCCTTGCGCGGATGGTGCAGTTCGATGATCTCGGCCGACTCGTAGTATTTCGCGGCGATCTGCGCGAAGCGCATGGACAGTACGGCACCGATGGCGAAGTTCGGCGCGATCAGCACGCCGAGTTCCGGTTTGGGCGCCAGCCACTCCCGCACGGTCGCCAGTTTGGCCTCGTCGAAGCCGGTGGTGCCGACCACGGCGTGCATACCGTGGTCGACGCAGAACCGCAGGTTGTCCAGCGCGGCATCAGGGTGGGTGAAGTCGACGACGACCTCGGCGGCGGAGGCGGCGAATTCGGCCGCCCAGTCGCCGACGTCGCCCTGCGCGACCAGGTCCAGGTCTGGCGCGGCCTCGACCGCGCGACAGACCTGGGTGCCCATCCGGCCGCGTGCGCCGAGCACGCCGACCCGGACGGGGCGCCCCGTCGACCGAGAGATCGACGCCGAGCCGACCTCGGAACCTGTCGGCTCCGTCACCTGATCACCTCACGCAGCTCACCGGGCAGATCGTCGTGGTGAGCGTACGGGCCGACCACCGCCCCCGCGAAGGGGCGCCGCAGCAGCTCACCGGCCAGCGTCGCGACGTCCTCGACGGTGACCGCCTCGATCCGGCGCAGGGTTTCCTCGACGCTGAGGTAGTCGGCGTAGTTCAGTTCGCCCTTGCCGATCCGCGACATCCGCGAACTGGAATCCTCCAGCCCGAGGACGAGCCCACCGCGCAACTGGCCGATGCCCCTGACCACCTCGGCCTCGGTGAGGCCGTGCTCGGCGACGTCGGCCAACACGGTGCGCAGCACGCCGGCGACCGCACCCAGCCGGTCCGGATGCGCACCGGCGTAGACCGAGAGCATTCCGGTGTCGGCGTAGGAGGAGATCGAGGAATACACCTGGTAGGCGAGGCCGCGCCGTTCCCGAACCTCCTGGAACAGCCGCGAACTCATGCCACCGCCCAGCGCCGCGTTGAGCACGCCGAGGGCGAAGCGGCGCTCGTCGTGCCGGTCCAGGCCACGCACGCCGATCATCAGGTGCGACTGCTCGGTGTCGTCGGTGCGCAGTTCCAGGCCGGGATGGGCCAGACCGCGCAGCCGGCCGGTACGCGGCGCGGCCGGGGCGGCCACACCGTCGAGCTTGTCGGCCAATGCCTTGCGCGCCAGGCGAAGCACCTGAGCGTGTTCGACGTTGCCGGCGACTGCCAGCACCATCTTCGACGGCGTGTAGCGCCGCTTGTAGAAACCGCGCAGGGCGCCACGGGTCATCCCGGTGATCGACTCCTCGGAGCCCAGCACCGAACGGCCGAGGATGTGATCGCCGAGCAGCGCGGTGCAGAACGCCTCGTGCAGCAGGTCTTCCGGGTCGTCGTCGCGCATCGCGATCTCCTCGAGCACGACGCTGCGCTCGAGATCGATGTCCCGTTCGGCCATCGTCGCGAAGAAGACCACGTCGGTGAGCAGGTCGATGGCCAGCGGCAGGTCGTCGTCCAGGGCGTGCACGTAGTAGCAGGTGTGCTCCTTGGCGGTGAAGGCGTTGAGTTCACCGCCGACCGCGTCGATCTCCTCGGCGATCTGCGCCGCCGTGCGCCGCTGCGTCCCCTTGAACAACAGGTGTTCCAGGTAGTGCGCGGCCCCGGCGACCGAGGGGGTCTCGTCACGCGAGCCGACACCGACCCAGATGCCCACCGCCGCCGAGCGCACGCCCGGCACCTGCTCGGTGATCACCCGAAGGCCGCTGGGCAGCAGGCTGCGCTTGACCAGATGCCCGTCGGAGCTGCGGTCGAGCAGCTTGCTGCTGCCCGGCCGCTGCACCTGCGGGGCCCGCAGCGCACTGCTGGCCCGCTCTGGCTGACGAGCACGGCCGCGGACGCTGCTGGCGTCCGCGGCCGTGCCGATGTTCTTGGAGCTCACTGAACCGCCGGCTCCGGAGTAGCCGTGACGTCCTCGGCCGGAGCCGAGGCGTTGTCGGCGTTGTCACTGTTGTCGTCCGAGACGACGACCAGGCTGATCTTGCCGCGCTGGTCGATGTCGGCGATCTCCACGCGCAGCTTGTCACCGACGTTGACCACGTCCTCGACCTTGCCGATGCGCTTGCCGTTGCCCAGCTTGGAAATGTGCACCAAGCCGTCCTTGCCCGGCAGCAGCGAGACGAAGGCGCCGTAGGCGGCGGTCTTCACCACGGTGCCCAGGAACCGCTCGCCGACCTTGGGCAGCTGCGGGTTGGCGATCGCGTTGATCATGCCGATCGCGGCCTCGGCGGCTGGGCCGTCGTTGGCACCGACGTAGATCGTGCCGTCGTCCTCGATCGAGACGTCGGCGCCGGTCTCCTCGGTGATCGACTTGATCATCTTGCCCTTCGGCCCGATCACCTCGCCGATCTTGTCGATCGGGATGTGGATCGAGGTGACCCGAGGCGCGTACGGGCTCATCTCGTCCGGGCGGTCGATGGCCTCGGCCATCACCTCCAGGATGGTCAGCCGGGCGTCGCGAGCCTGGTTGAGGGCCTTGCCGAGCACCTCGGAGGGAATACCGTCGAGCTTGGTGTCCAGCTGTAGCGCGGTGACGAACTGCTTGGTGCCGGCGACCTTGAAGTCCATGTCGCCGAAGGCGTCCTCGGCACCGAGGATGTCGGTGATCGCGACGTACTCGGTCTTGCCGTCGACGGTGTCGGAGACCAGACCCATCGCGATACCGGACACCGGTGCCTTCAGCGGCACACCGGCATTCAGCAGCGACATGGTGGACGCGCAGACCGAGCCCATCGAGGTGGAACCGTTGGAGCTCAACGCCTCGGAGACCTGGCGGATCGCGTACGGAAACTCGTCCCGCTTGGGCAGCACCGGAACCAGCGCCCGCTCGGCCAGCATCCCGTGACCGATCTCGCGGCGCTTGGGCGAACCGACCCGGCCGGTCTCACCGGTCGAGTAGGGCGGGAAGTTGTAGTGGTGCAGGTAGCGCTTGGTGGTGTCCGGGGACAGCGTGTCCAGCGTCTGCTCCATCCGGAGCATGTTCAGCGTGGTGACGCCCATGATCTGGGTCTCGCCGCGCTCGAACAGCGCCGAACCGTGCGCCCTGGGGACCACGGCGACCTCGGCCGACAGCGACCGGATGTCGGTGAGGCCACGGCCGTCGATGCGGATCTTGTCGCGCAGGATGCGCTGGCGGACCAGCTTCTTGGTCAGCGAGCGGAACGCCGCGCCGATCTCCTTGTCACGACCGTCGAAGGCGCCACCCTCGACGGCACCGACGCGCTCGACGCACTGCGCCTTGACCTCGTCGATGCGCGATTCGCGCTCCTGCTTGCCGGCGATGGTCAGCGCCTGCGCCAGCTCGTCGGAGACGGCGGCGGTGACCGCGTCCAGCGCGTCCGGGGCGTAGGCCGGGAAGCGCGGGAAATCGCCGGTCTCCTTGGCCGCCGCGGCGGCCAGCTGGGCCTGCGCCTCGCACAGCACCCGGATGAACGGCTTGGCCGCTTCCAGACCGGAGGCGACGACCTCTTCGGTCGGCGCGCCCGCGCCCTCGGCGATCAGGTCGGTGACGTTCTCGGTGGCTTCCGCCTCGACCATCATGATCGCGACGTCACCCTCGACGACGCGGCCGGCGACGACCATGTCGAAGACGGCCCTGGTGAGCTGCTCGCGGGTCGGGAAGGCGACCCACTGGCTGTCATGACCCTCCTGGCTGATCAGCGCCACCCGGACGCCACCGATCGGCCCGGAGAAGGGCAGCCCGGCGAGCTGGGTCGAGGCGGAGGCCGCGTTGATCGCGACCGCGTCGTAGACATCCTCCGGGTTCAGGCTCAGCACCGTCACCACGATCTGGATCTCGTTGCGCAGACCATCCACAAAGGACGGTCGAAGTGGTCGGTCGATGAGCCGGCAGGTCAGGATGGCCTCGGTGCCCGGCCGACCCTCGCGACGGAAGTACGAGCCGGGGATACGGCCCGCGGCGTACATCCGCTCCTCGACGTCCACCGTCAGCGGGAAGAAGTCGAAGTGCTCCTTCGGGTGCTTGGACGCTGTCGTCGCCGAGAGCAGCATGGTCTCGTCGTCGAGGTAGGCCACGGCACTGCCGGCGGCCTGACGGGCCAGCCGGCCGGTCTCGAACCGCACGGTACGGGTGCCGAAGCGGCCGTTGTCGATGGTTGCGGTCGCTTCGTGCACCGCGGTGTTACTCAATTCGGTCATTCGGTTACAATCTCCTCGTCTTACGAGGCACCCCTGTGCCCCGCATTACGGGTCATCCCCCGTGTCGCACCGGGTCGCGGGACGAGATGTGCTGTGACGAGGCCGGTCTTCGATCGAAGTCTCCGGGGTGTCCATCACACGTCGACCACGTGTCGAGCACGCGATACTGGGTGCGATCGAGGCACTGGCCGGCCCGCTGGGGCCGATCCGCATCCCGGAGACCACTACCGAGGACCGGCTGACGCGCCCGGCTTGCGGTGGTGGGTAACCCTGTTCTGTTGTGCACCGATGGGGAGTGAGTTCACGGATTCGCGCGAACTCACTCCCCATCGGGTTCCGTCATCGACGGATGCCGAGGCGCTGAATCAGCGATCGGTAACGCTCGATGTCCACCTTGGTCAGGTAGTTGAGCAGGCGACGACGACGGCCGACCATCAGCAGCAGACCACGACGCGAGTGGTGGTCGTGCTTGTGCACCTTGAGGTGCTCGGTCAGGTCGGAGATCCGCTTGGTCAGCATCGCGACCTGGGCCTCCGGCGATCCCGTGTCCGACTCGTGCGTGCCGTACTCGGTGAGAATCGTCTTCTTCTGGTCGGTGGACAGCGCCACTCACGTACTCCTTGTTCAGATGTCCCGCGTGACCCTCCCGGCCGGCTCGGCCAGGTGGGGGGTTCCCAGGAAGGGAGAACGATCAGGTACCGGCCGCCACGGACCGCAGCCGTCCCCAATCGCCGAGGATATCAGCAGCCCTCTTGACAGGCCCGCTCAGCCCTGCTGGCGTGCCGCGCCGAGGAGCAGCGGGAACTGCTCCTCGATGAGGTAGTGGTGCCCGCGCGGGCCGGATTCGCTGCGCACCAGACAAGCCCGCGCCGGCGCGAACCAGGGCCCGGTGTAGTCGGCGAGCAGCGCGGTCAGCCCACCCACCTCGACCGGGGTCCGACCGGACGGCCTGGGCGCCTGGCGTTTCTGCCAGCGGGCCAGGCTCAGGT
>CAJCJE010000105.1 GCA_903970565.1 Candidatus Melainabacteria bacterium
CGGGAGAAGTCCAGCGGCGGCCCGAGCTTGATCCGGATCGGGTACGGCCGCCACATCCTGGAGCCGATCGGGTTCGCCCTGTCGGTGCCGAACATCGCCACCGGGACGACCGGCACCTTCGACTCCAGCACCATCCTGGCCAGCCCGGTCTTGCCCTTGTACAGCCGGCCGTCCGGGGAGCGGGTGCCCTCCGGGTAGACGCCCAGCAGCGAACCGGACACCAGTAACCGCACCCCGGTGTCCAGGGCGGCCCGCGCCGCCGCGCCGCTGGAACGGTCGATCGGCACCTGGCCGACGCCGGTGAAGAACATCTTCTGCAACCAGCCCTTGAGCCCCGGCCCGGTGAAGTACTCGCGCTTGGCCAGGAAGGTGACCCGGCGCGGCACCATCAGCGGCAGGAAGAAGGAGTCGGCGACCGCGAGGTGGTTGCTGGCCAGCACGGCGCCGCCGGTGGCCGGGATGTGCTCCAGTCCCTCGATCCTCGGCCGGAAGAACAACCGCAACACCGGGCCGATCAGCAGGTACTTCATCAGCGAGTAGACCACCGCGCCGTGTGCCTCCATCCCACCGCCGAACCGATCCCGAGCAACCCTGACGTGTGTGTAGCACGTCACAGGCCCACCCTACTGACCTTCCTTGGCGATCCATCAACTAAGTTTTACTGAGTCACTCAGTAAAACTTAGTATCTGCCCGGCTCGGACCGGACCGACTCGGCCCCGAGCCGGTGCCGCCGCGTCGGTGGCCCGCGCATCCGTCCAACCGAACATCTGGAGAAACCCGTCGTGACCAAGCTGGAGATCATCATCGCGAGCACCCGACCGAACCGGGTCGGTCTGCCCGTCGGCCGTTGGGTACGGGAGCAGGCACTCGCGCACGGTGGCTTCGACGAGGTGGAACTGGTCGACCTCGCCGAGGTGAACCTGCCGTTCATGAACGAGCCGCACCACCCCCGCCTGCGCAAGTACGTCCACCAGCACACCAAGGACTGGAGCGCGAAGATCAGCGAGGCGGACGCCTTCGTCTTCGTCATGCCGGAGTACAACGCCGGCTTCAACGCGGAACTGAAGAACGCCATCGACTACCTCAACGCCGAATGGCACTACAAGGCGGTCGGCCTGGTCAGCTACGGCGGTGTCTCGGCCGGCACGCGGGCGGCGCAGATGATCAAGCAGGTGGTCACGACGCTGAAGATGACCCCGCTGATCGAGGCGGTGTCCATCCCGTTCGTGCAGCAGTTCCTCGACGGCGACCAGAAGATCGTGCCGAACGAGACCATGCTCGCCGCGGGCAAGACCATGTTCGACGAGATGGTCCGGCTCACCGATTCGCTGCGCCCACTGCGCGAGGAGACCAGGGCGGCGCTCGCCCCGGCGAACGGCTGACCCGGCTCGATCCACCCGGCCTGATCCACCACCGATCCGCGACGCGCCGATCTGTCCTGCCGACGGGGCGAGACCCGCCCGGCGTGACAGATCGGCGCGAGCGGCGATGAAGAAGGTGTGAGCGCCATGAACATGGCCGAGCCGGCCGACGTGCGCCGGGTCTGCGCGCGGTTCCACACCGCGATCGAACTGATCGGTACGCGCTGGACCGGCGCGATCCTGCGCGTCATCTTCACCGACCAGCATCGGTACGCGCAGATCAAGGCCGCCGTGCCGGGCCTGAGCGACACCATGCTGGCCCAGCGGCTGCGCACGATGGAGGCGGAGGGGCTGCTGGAGCGCCGGGTGATCGCGAGCACGCCGGTCGGTGTCGAGTACCACCTCACCGAGATGGGTCGCGAACTCGAACCGGTCCTGGCCGCGTTGATCACCTGGTCGCACAGGTGGATACCGCTGTCGCGGCGGCCGGACCCGATCGCCGTCCGAAAGGGTGCCTGAGATGACCACGAAGCCTGTGCCATCCGGGCGGTTTCCCTTACCGGCGCGTAACGACCGCCCCATCCGAGGACGGTCCGTGGGACGATGGACCGGCGTCGTCGACACGATCGAGACAGACGTCGCGGAAGTGAGCAAGAGGGAGTCAGGGTGTCGGTAATGCCGGGCGCGCAGCCCTATGCGCATGACGGCGACAACGCGGTCGGCGTGCTGCTGTGCCACGGCTTCACCGGTACCCCGCAGAGTATGCGTCCCTGGGGTGAGCACCTCGCCGCCGAGAACATCACCGTCCGCTGCCCGCTGCTGCCCGGCCACGGCACCCGGTGGCAGGACATGAACCGCACCGGCTGGCCGGACTGGTACGGCGCGTTGGAACCGGTGCTGGCGGAGTTACTCGACTCCTGCCGATCGGTGTTCGTGTTCGGACTGTCGATGGGTGGCACCCTGAGCCTGCGGCTGGCGCAGCGACACGGCGCCCGGATCGCCGGGCTGGTGCTGGTCAACCCGTCGGTGACCACCCTGCGCAAGGACGCGAAACTGCTGCCGCTGCTGGCCAGGATCGTACCGGCGATGCCCGGTATCGCCAGCGACATCAACAAGCCCGGCGTCACCGAACTCGCCTACCCCCGGCTCCCGGTCCGCGCGGCGGCCAGCCTCGCGCAGCTGTGGGGTCTGGTGCGGCGGGACCTGGACCGGATCGAGCAGCCGTTGCTGTTGTTGCGCTCCGCGGTGGACCATGTGGTGGAACCGGTCAACGCCAGGATCATCCTGGACGGGGTACGGAGCGTGGATGTGCGCGAAATGGTATTGCCCAACAGCTATCACGTCGCCACTCTCGACAACGACGCGAAAACCATCTTCGATACAAGCGTCGAGTTCGTTCGTCGGGTTCACGACGAACGAACCAGCCAGACGGTGTAGGTGAGGTAGGCATGAGCAGAGGGCCGGACGGGCCGGAGGACGTCGACGCGGCGTTCGCCGAGATCGTTGCTGGCCTTGAAGCGGAGGGCCTCGGGTCGTTCCTGACCGAGGAGGAGCCACTGGCCGAGGCCGGCAGCTCCGCGTCCGCCGAACCGGCCGCCGGATCAACTCCGGCCCCGGCCGCGTCGCCGCAGACCGCGCCGCCGGCTACCGAAACCCCCGGCTGGCGCACCTCGGACGCCGAGTGGGACTGGGCCGCGGCCAGCGACGAGGAGCACTACGTACCGCCCGAGCCGCCGCCCTTCCCGCGTCCCCGCGCCGGCACCGTCGCCGGGATGCTACTGATCGTGGTCGGCCTGCTGCTGCTGATCGTGCCGACCATGATCGGTCTGGCCAGTCGGCTCGGCACCCCGCTCGGCCTGGTCGCCCTCGCGGCCGGGATCGGCTGGCTGGTGCTGCGCATCCGGCACAACTCTCCACCCGACCACGGCGACCGCGACGACGGCGCCCAGCTGTAGACCTGCCGGGATTCCGACCGCTCGGGGTGGTCAGGAGGACCGGCGGCGGGCGGCGTAGCCCTTCAACCCGATCCTGGCCATCTGCCGGATCGGACTGACCGTTTCCGCGGCCTGCGTCGCCGCGCCCACGATCGCCGAGTCGTCGCCGAGCTGCGCGGTGCGAATCCTGGCCAGCGGCCGGTGCCGGGCCCCCGTGATCGCGCTCGCGTAGTGCTCCCGCGCGTCGTCGAGGTACAGCGGCGCGGATTCCGACAGGCCGCCCCCGATGACCACGATCTCCGGGTCGTAGACGTCGGCGACCAGGGCAAGACCCTCGCCGAGCCACCGGGAGAGTTCGGCCATTGCCTGACAGGCGATCGGGTCGCCGTCCCGCGCGGCGGCGGCGACCCGGCGGCCGGTGATGGCGCGGGAGTCGGCGGCGGCCTCGCGGACCAACAGGGTGGAGCTGCCGGGGTGGCTGGCCAGCAGTTCGATCGCGGTCGCGGCGAGCGCGGTACCGCTGCAATAGCGTTCCCAGCAGCCACTCTTCCCGCAGGAACAGGCCCGTCCGCCGGGCACCAGCCGCAGGTGGCCCAGTTCCGGCGCGACCCCGTAGGCACCACGGAAGATCTTGCCGTCCAGCAGCAGCGCGCCGCCGATGCCGGTGCCCAGCGCGATCATGACCGCGACCTGCGCCCCGCGCGCCGCGCCGAAACGGTGTTCGGCCAGCGCGGCGGCGTTGGCGTCGTGTTCGAGCACCACCGGCAGGCCGATCCGGTTGGCGATCCGGTCCCCGACCAGCGCCTGGCGCCAGGCCAGATGCGGCGCGAAGCGCACCGTGCGACGGTCCTCGGCGACGAAACCGGCGACCGCGAGGCCGATGGCGGTGATCTTGTGCCGGCCGGTCAACTCGGTGATCACCCCGACGATCGCGTCGTCGAGCGCGGCCTCCCCGGTGGGGGTGCCGGTCCTCGTCAGGTCGATCATGTCACCCCGGAAATCCACCACGCCGGCCCGGATGCTCGTCCCGCCGACGTCAACTCCGATGGTCAGCAAGGCAGGACCTCACCCGGCGCGAGCCGACCGCCGGCCATCGCCGCCGCACCCGGCACGGCCCAGTCACCGGTCACGGCCGACTCCCGCCGCCGCGCCGCCGGATCGTGATCCGCTGTACCCGGCCGGCTTCCGGCCCGGGCTCGACCGGCGCGTCCTCGTCCTTCGGCGCCGGCGTGGCCGCGGACGGGGATGTCGGCTCGGTGGTGGAGGGCCGTTCGGTCAGCGAGGCACGCAGCACGGCGAGCAACCCGGAGGCGTGTTCGGCCGCGCGCACGGCCAGTTCCGGTCGTTCGCCCCGGACCATCGCGATCCCGGCACACAGCGGGCACCAGCCGCAGGTCGCCGGCGAGTGTTGCGCCGCGCCCTCCGGCGCGGTGCCCTCCGGAGCGGTGGCCAACCGGTTCAGCCACGGTTCGGCGCGCTCGGCCAACACCCCCAGCAGCAGCCGCAACTCCTCGGCCAGCCGCGCGCCGGGTGGCGCGGTGTCATCCCATTCGGCGTCCTCGGCGGGAGCGCCCGAAGCCGGGTCGGCGGTCTCATCCATCGTCTATCGCATCCAAACCGCGGGATCTGGCCGGAAGTGCACCAGCACACCCAGCTCGTCGACGTCGGCCCCGGTCACCGTGCAGCGCCGCAACGCGGCCGGCAGGCCGATCAGCCGCCGCCTGCCGTCGATGGTGAGGGCGAGTTCATCGTCCACTCTGGCCAGATCGATCTCGGCCTCGGGGGTCAGCGGCACCGAGATCCGAAGCTGGAAAGCGGAATCGAGACCGCGTCCACCGCCGGACACCGACAGCAGCGGCGGTCTGTCCACATCGGACTCAACAAGTGGGTCGGCCGCGCCGTAGAGCTGCCCGGCCAGTGCCAGCAGGGCCGGCGCGCCAATGGGTTCGGCGGCCCGGTGCGGCACGGTGTGCACGGCAAGATCGGTACCACCACCACCGTCGCCGGCCAGTTCGGCGAGCACGGCCAGTTGCTCGGCCCGCCGCGTGGCCAGCCACTGTCCGGCCGGATCGCCCGGCACCACGTCGAATGCCGGCACCAGCCGGTTGGCGATCAGCGCGTCGACCCGAATCCCTTGCAGGGCAAGGGCACTGAGCGTTCTGCGGGTCTCGGCGGCTACCACCCGTTCCGGGGTGAGCACGAGCCGGACGCTGGTGCTGGCCGGGTCGGACAACATGCGGCGCAAGGCTTCCAGCCGTTCGGACAGCCGGCCGAGCGCGTCGGCGGCGGCGTCCCAGCGCTCGGTGTTGCGCGCCCCGGCGAGGCCGGCGAGCAGGCCGCGCACCACCCGGCGATGCGTGGGGAACAACCGTTCCAGGTAGCCGGCCAGGGCCTCCGGCAGCGCGAGCAGCCGCAGTGTCTCGGCGGTCGGCCCGCCGTCGACGACTACCAGCTCCCACGGTCCGGTGCCGGCCAGTCGGTAGACCTCCGACAGCGCGAGAAGTTCCTCGACGCCGGGCAGCACGGTCAACTCCTCGGCATCGAGGTCGTCGAGGCCGGCGCCGGCGAGCAGGGTGCGCAGGTGACCGCGCAGTTCCTGCCAGCTGCCGTCGACCAGCCGCCGGGCGTCGATCTGACCGGCATAGAGGCCGGGCGCGGTGTCGCCGCCGATCTCGGTCGGTTCATGGGTCAGCGGCAGCCCCAGCGCATCCCCGAGGGAGTGCGCGGGGTCGGTCGACACCACCAGTGTCTTGCGGCCGAGGGCGGCCAGCCGAGCGGCGGTGGCCGCGGCGAGCGTGGTCTTGCCAACGCCCCCCTT
>CAJCJE010000106.1 GCA_903970565.1 Candidatus Melainabacteria bacterium
GGACCTCTACCAGCAACTGGCCGAGGGCATACTGGTGATCGCCGCGGTCAGTCTCGACCGCTGGATACGAAAAGTGCGCCGATGAATCTCATTCCGAACGACCCGACACCGGCCGAGGACACCACGACGGCGGCCGACACCGGCACGACGGGCCGGCGGCCGGTCCTCACCGCGAGCGGCCTGATCAAGGCATACGGCCGGGTGGAAGCCTTGCGGGGTGCGGATTTCGAGCTGTTCGCCGGCGAGGTGCTCGCCGTGATCGGCGACAACGGAGCCGGCAAGTCCACCCTGATCAAATGCCTGTCCGGCGCGACCGTGCCGGACTCGGGCGTGCTGCGCCTGGACGGCCGCCCCGTCCAGTTCCGTACCCCGCAGCAGGCCAAGGACGCCGGCATCGAAACCGTCTACCAGACGCTGGCCGTCACCCCGGCCCTGGACATCGCCAGCAATCTCTACCTCGGCCGGGAGATACGGAAAAAAGGACCGCTCGGCACGGTCTTCCGGCTGCTGGACACCGCGGCGATGCGGCGCTCGGCGGAGGAACAGATCAGGAAACTCGGCATCGCGACCCTCCAGGACATCACCCAACCGGTGGAAACCCTCTCCGGTGGCCAGCGGCAGGCCGTCGCGGTGGCCAGGGCGGCGGCGTTCGGCAGCAAGGTCGTCATCCTCGACGAACCGACCGCCGCGCTCGGCGTCCGCGAGTCCGGCCAGGTGTCCGAGCTGATCAAACGCCTGCGGGACAACGGATTGCCGGTCGTGCTGATCAGCCACGACATGCCGCTGGTGTTCGAACTCGCCGACCGCATCCACATCCAGCGCCTGGGCAGAAGGGCCGCGGTCATCACCCCTCGGTCGCACTCGATGGAGGACGCCGTCGCCATCATGACCGGCGCCCGCCCGGCCTAGCCGGATGCGTCGCCGCTACGACGCGACGGCCTGCCGGGGCGGGTAGGTCGGCAGGTCGATCGCGTCGGCGGGTGGCGTGAACCACCTCGACGCCAGGCCACCCAGGCGAGCGGCGGCCGGGCTGCCGGCGATCCGCAGGACGGTGTTCATCACGGTGAGACCCGCTCGGCTGCGTGGCATGGCGATGCGCGGTGTGCCCGGCGGGAGTTTCTGGGCCTGCTCGACGTAGGGACGCATGAGCGCCTCGTAGCGGGCGAACGCCGTGTGACGCGGGTGGGCGGCGAGTTCGCCGGCGAGGATGTAGGCACCGGTGAGCGCGAGGCTCGTGCTCATCCCGCTGACCGGGGACGAACAGTACGCGGCGTCCCCGACCAGGGCCACCCGTCCTCGGCTCCAGGACGGGATGCGGGCCTGGCCGACCGCGTCGAAGTAGAGCGGGGCGTCGTCGAGGGCGGCGAGAACGCGGGGCGCCACCCAGCCGACGTCGGCGAACGTGCGGCGCAGGATCGTGACGATGCCGTCGTGGTCGAGTTCGTCGAGACCCCGGACCTCGGACAGGAAGCCCAGCGTGGCACGGATGGTGCCGAGGTTGTCCGGGCGCAGGGTGATGCTGCGACCGCTGCCCGCGCTGTGCCAGCGCCAGCGGTCGGTGTCGTCCCCGGTCCGGGGGATGGTCAGGTACGCGATGTAGAAGCCGAGTTCGCGCACGGCGTCGGTGCCGGGGAAGACCCGTGATCGGGTGCGGGAGCGCAGTCCCTCCGCGACGACCACCACGTCGAAGGTGCGGGCCGGGCCGTGGTCGAAGGTGACGGTGACCCCGTCCTGGTGGTCGTCGAGGTCGACGATCTGGTTGCCGAAGAGGTACTCGGTGTCTTCGCGGGTGCGGTCGACGATGATGCGGGACAGTTGGCCGCGCAGGATTTCCAGCTCGGCGGTGGCGCCGCCGGAGTCGGACGTGCCGGCCGCGAAGCGTGCGACGGGTCTGCCCTCGGCGTCGACGAACTCAGTGCCCGTCTCGCCGGTCGACGCGGCGCGGATGGCGTCCTCGATGCCCATCCGGCGGGCCACCTCGCGGCCGGCGCCGCGAACGTCGATGTTCTGGCCGTCCTCGCGCAGTTCGTCGAAGCGCTCGACGACGGTCGTCTGCCAACCCTGGGCATTGAGCCAGTAGGCCAGGGCGGGCCCGGCGATGCTCGCTCCGGAGATCAGGATGGTCGGTGTGCGCAAAGGTGGCGCCCCTTCGGCGTGGGTATCTCGATTCGTCTAGTTGTTAGTTTAACTAATTACCAGAGAAGTCGTGGGACAGGCGGCGGGGCTCAGGACTCGGTGGTCAGCTGAGTTTGGTGGTGCGGGTGGCGATGGCGCCGGCGACGACGCCCCAGCCGAGCAGGATCAGCGCGCACACCCAGATCGGTTCGCCGCCGTGGCCCAGTGCCGCGTACAGGCCCTCGGCCAACGCGCCGGACGGGATGACCAACATCGCGTCACGCATCCCGGCCGGGATCGAGGAGGAGGCCAGCCCCGCGCCGCCGACCAACAGCAGCACGAACCAGATGACGTTCGCCAGCGCCAGCACGATCTCCGCGCGCAGCGAACCGCCGAGCAGCACGCCGAGCGCGCCGAAGGCCAGCGTGCCCAGCGCGATCAGCAACACCGCGAGGCCGATTCCGGAGAGTGCGGGCGACCAGCCCAGGATGGCCGCGACCACGCCGAGTACGACGATCTGGATCACGACGACGGCGACCGCCGCGCACAGTCGGCCGGCGACCAGCAGCCAGCGGGGGAGCGCGGTGGCGGCCAGGCGCTTGAGCACGCCGTAGCGGCGGTCGAAGCCCAGCGCGATGGCCTGGCCGGTGAAGGCCGAGGACATGATCGCCAGCGCGAACACCCGGGGCGTCACCGAATCCACTCGCGGCGTCGGCATCGAGATGATCTTCAGCAGGGTCAGGCCGACCAGCAGCACCAGCGGGATCAGCAGGGTCAGCAGCACCTGCTCGCCGTTGCGCAGCGCGAGCATGGTCTCGATCCTGGCCTGGGTGAGCAGCATCTTCCCGCGCCGGCCCTGGCCGGGGTCGGGCAGGAAGGTGCCGGGCGCGAACCGGGTCGAGGTACTCATCGGCGTACGCCCCTCGCGGAGAATGTGCTCATCGGGAGAGTGGTCATGACCGCAACTCGCGGCCGGTCAGGTCGAGAAAGACATCTTCCAGGCTGCGCTTGCTGACCTGCAACGACTCGGCGAGTACCCCCTGCTGGGCGCACCAGGCGGTCACCGTGGACACCACCTGCGGCGTGATCAACCCGTTGACCAGGTAGTGGCCGGGGGTGGTCTCCTCGGTGACGCAGTCCTCCGGCAGCGCGACGGTCAGCAGGGTGAGGTCGAGGCCGCGGCGAGCCTGGAAGCGCAGCCGCTGTTCGTCGGCGGCGCTGGTGGTCAGCTCGCCGGGACTGCCCTGCGCGACCACCCGGCCGTGGTCGATGATGACCACCCGGTCGGCCAGCGACTCGGCCTCCTCCATCAGGTGCGTGGTCAGCAGCACGCTCACCCCGTCCGTGCGCAGCGCCTCCACCAGTTCCCACACCAGCCGCCGCGCCTGCGGGTCCATGCCGGCGGTCGGCTCGTCCAGGAAGACCAGCTCGGGCCGGCCGACCAGGGCGCAGGCCAGCGACAGCCGCTGCTGCTGGCCGCCGGAGAGGCGCTTGTACGGGGTGCGGCGGGCGGAGTCGAGACCGAGAATGTCCAGTAGCCAGGCCACGTCCAGCGGATTCGCCGCGCACGAGGCGACCAGGGAGAGCATTTCGTCGACCCGCACCCCCGGATAGGCCCCGCCGCCCTGCGGCATCACCCCGACCCTGGCGCGCAGCGCGGGGCCGTGCGTCGCCGGATCGAGGCCGAGCACGCGGACCGTGCCGGCGTCCTGGCGGCGGAAGCCCTCGCAGATCTCCACCGTGGTCGTCTTGCCGGCCCCGTTCGGGCCGAGCAGCGCGAGTACCGAACCGGCCGGGAGCAGGAGATCGAGGTCGTCGACGGCGGTGGCCGAGCCGTAGCGCTTGATCAGTCCCGACACCTCGACGGCGGGCTGGTCCGCGCGTGCTGTCACGACTCAAGAGCCTAGGCGGTGGCCTGGCTCACGCTCGGTGTGGCCTGGTCCGCAGGGCCGTCACGCACCGTGGTTACCGGTTCAGCCCACATGTCCGGTCGATTGCGGCTGCGCCGGGCGAATCGTGGTGTCCCGGAAGACGGGGATCTTGCGCCGCGCGAGCAGTAGCACGATCGCGAACACGATCGCGGCGGCGACGTAGGCGTCGATGCCGACGTAGCCCGCGCTGATCGGGCCACCGGTCGGCAGCGGGGTGATCATCCCGTAAGCGGCGCTGACCACCGCCGTCGCGGTGCGGAACCTGCTGCTGTTCACGCTCGCCGCGAGCGGCACGATCGCCCACAGCAAATACCAGGGCTGCACGGTCGCCGAGAGCAGCGCCACCGTGCCCAGCGCGAGGCCGAGGCCGATCATCGGATGAATCCGGCCCCGGTAACTGCTCCACAGCAGTCGGATGGCGACCAGCACGCTGATGATCTCGCCGAGCCAGCGCATCACGCCGACCGTGGTCATCGTGTGGTTGCCGAGGCCCAGCAGGATGCCGAGGCCGCCGGCCAGGAAGCCGATCGCGGTCACCGGCGACTCCCAGCTCAGCACGATCCCGTTGTTGCTCAGCGCGTTGACCCAGCCGAACCCGAGCCCGGTGCCGAGCGAAATGATCACCGTCAGCACCGCGAACACGCCGGTGACCAGCAGAGCCACCGCGACCAGGTGCCGCAGTCGCCCGCCCCAGCGCCGGGCCACCAGCACGCCGAGGAAGCCGAGGGTGGGCAGCGCGGAGAGCTTCACCGCGACGCCGAGGGTGATCACCGCGACCCCGGCGAGCAGCCACCAGATCTCCCGCCTGGTCACCGGCGGCGGGGTCACGCCCTTGACGAGGACGGGCAGCCCGGTCAGCGCGATCTCGAAACCGGAGAGCATCAGGCCGATCATCAGCGCCTCGTTGTGCACGCCGATGAGCAGGTGCCAGATCAGCAGCGGATTGGCCACCCCCAGCCACAGCGCGCTGACCGGCTGCACGCCGAACCGCCGGGCCAGTCGGGGCACCGCCCACATGATCATCGCGATACCGACGAGTTCCAGCAGCCGCTGGAGGTAGACCCCGGTCACCACGTGGTCGCCGCTCAGGGCGTTGAGCCAGCGTCCGATGTAGAGGAACAGCGGCCCGTACGGGGCCGGGGTGTCCCGCCAGATGCTGTCCACGCCCCTGGTCAGCGGATCGGAGACGCCGAGGGCGGGCACCGGGCCGAGTTTGTAGGGGTTCAGCCCGAGCGCGGCGATCTTGGACTGCGCGAGGTAGCTGTAGACGTCGCGGCTGAACATCGGCGGCACGACCAGCAGCGGCGCGGCCCAGGTGATCATGGTCCGGTGCAGCTGGCGGGAGGAGATCAGCCGGGGCCGGCCGGGCCGGACGAACCGGCCCAGCCACAGCCAGGCCGTCACGATCATCGCCATGCCGGCCAGCGCGCAGGCCAGCTCGACCGTGGGCATCCGGACGAACAGGCCCAGAAAGGGGGTGGTGACCAGCGGATTGAACACCGGGGACGCGCTCGCGCCGAGTGAACCGGCGGCCAGCAGCAGCGCCCCGGTGGTGCCGAAGCGGCGAACCAGTCTCAGCTGCCGCCGCTCGGCCTCGTCCAGCGGCGCCGGCCCGGCGGCGCGCGGGAAGTCCTCATCGAGCGGCGCTCGTTCGCTCGTCGCCTTCTCGACCTCGCCCATGACCACGTGACGAAGGGTAGCAATTGACCGGGACGGGTGAGCCGGGTCACCGAAACTCGGGTCTGCTTTGCTTGATCGACCTAAATACGTCACACTTGTGTTGTGAAAAACGTCGGCACTGCTCCTGGAGCTGTCGAGGCCGCTGAGACCTCGACGGACAGCTCCGGCGCGCAGCCAGCCGACGGCCGGACCCGCCAGGCCGTGACCAGG
>CAJCJE010000107.1 GCA_903970565.1 Candidatus Melainabacteria bacterium
CGGGTGGACCTGGCCGTCGAGGACCCCAACGCCAAGGACCGCAGGACCACGCTGAAGGCGGCCACCGCCATTGCCGAGGCGGTGTGCGCGACGCGGGACCTGATCAACACCCCGCCCAACGACCTGTATCCGCAGACCTTCGCCGAGCGGGCCGAGGCGCTGGGCCGGGCGGCCGGGCTGGAGGTCGAGATCCTGGACGAGAAGGCGCTGCGCAAGGGCGGCTTCGGCGGCATCCTCGGCGTCGGCGTCGGCTCGACGCGCGGCCCGCGCCTGGTTCGCCTGAGCTACAAGGGCCCCAAGCCCAAGGCCAAGGTCGCGCTGGTCGGCAAGGGCATCACCTTCGACACCGGCGGTATCTCGCTCAAGCCGCCGGCCAACATGGACGACATGACCTCGGACATGTCCGGCGCGGCAGCGGTGGTGGCGACCGTGGTGCTGGCCGCGAAGCTGCGCTATCCGCTGGAGGTCACCGCGACCGTGCCGATGGCGGAGAACATGCCCTCCGGCTCGGCCTACCGGCCCGGTGACGTGCTGAACATGTACGGCGGCAAGACCGTCGAGGTGCTCAATACCGACGCCGAGGGCCGGCTGATCCTGGCCGACGCGATCACGCGGGCCTGCGAGGACAAACCGGACTACCTGATCGAGACCTCGACGCTGACCGGCGCCCAGGTGGTGTCGCTGGGCACCAGGACGATGGGCGTGATGGGCTCGGCCGAGTTCCGTGACCGGATCGCCACCATCGGCCAGGCCGTCGGCGAGGGGGCGTGGGCGATGCCGCTCCCGGACGAACTGCGCGCCGAACTGGACTCCAAGCTGGCGGATCTGGCCAACGTGGCCGCCAATCGCTGGGGCGGTATGCTGGTCGCCGGGGTCTTCCTCAGCGAGTTCGTCGCCGACGGCGTGCAGTGGGCGCACCTGGACATAGCCGGCCCGGCGTACAACACCAAGGGGCCGTGGGGCTACACCCCCAAGGGCGGCACCGGCGTACCGGTCCGCACGATGGCCGCCGTGCTGGCCGACATCGCCGAGGGCGACTGACGCCACCGGGTCGAGGTCACCCGACGAGCACCGCACCGTGGCGGCGAGGGCCGGCCGGGTCGCCCCGGTCAGCCCTCGCCGTGTGCCCACGTAGGGTCCGCCGGCGGCGTGGACCCCTCAGTCGTGGCCGTTGAGGTTCTCGTGCCGGCCGTGCCGCTGGCCCCGGTTCTGCCGCGCGGTGTAGTCGCGCATCCGCTGTGGGTAGCCGACCAGGGCGACGTCGTAGACCGGGATGCCGAGGCGGTGGCCAAGATCACGGGCCGCGCTCGCGCTGTCCACCCGGCGCCGGGTCCATTCGCCGTCGTGCGCGACCAGGACCACGGTGGTCTGCGTCACCGTGGTCCTGGGCTCGACGAACGCCTCGACGCCGTGGTGCGCCGCCGTCCATTCCCGGAGGTGAGCGGTCGCGCGGTGGCTGCGCTGCCGAACCTCGCTGGCCCGGCCCCTACCGCGCAGGACATCGAACAATCCCATCCGCGCACCTCCCTCTCGACCCTGCCGGCCGGCAGTGCCTCGACCGCGCCGGACGCGCCGCCGACGCCCGGATGCCGACGCCGGTCGGCCCGCGTCGCAAGAATGCCCGAGGTAGTGACAAGATGGCGTGTGCTGCCGTGCCGCAACGGTCAGAACGGCCCGAACAGCACAAGCAATCGACCAACCGAATGTTGTGGTGAGCAGTACTGCCGGTACTGCGCCGAGGAGGATTTGATGACCGACGCCGACCTTGTGATCCTCGGTGGCGGGTCGGGTGGTTACGCCTGCGCGTTCCGCGCGGCGGAACTCGGCTTGTCCGTCGTCCTGGTCGAGAAGGACAAACTCGGCGGTACCTGCCTGCACCGGGGCTGCATCCCGACCAAGGCGCTGCTGCACGCCGCCGAGGTCGCCGACTACGCCCGTGAAGGCGACCAGTTCGGAGTCAAGTCCTCCCTCGAAGGCATCGACATGGCCGGTGTGAACTCCTACAAGGACAGCATCGTCGCGAAGATGTACAAGGGCCTTCAGGGCCTGTTCAAGCAGAACAAGATCACCACGGTCGAGGGCACCGGCCGGTTCGTCGGACCGAACACCGTCGAGGTCAACGGCGAGCGCTACACCGGCAAGAACGTGGTGCTGGCCACCGGCTCGTACTCCAGGAGCCTGCCTGGCCTGGAGATCGGCGGCCGGATCATCACCAGCGAGCAGGCGCTGAACCTGGACTACGTGCCGGCGAAGGTCGTCGTGCTCGGTGGCGGCGTGATCGGGGTCGAGTTCGCCAGCGTGTGGCGCTCCTTCGGCTGCGAGGTGACCATCGTCGAGGCGCTGCCCCGACTGGTCCCGCTGGAGGACGAGTTCGCCTCCAAGCGCCTTGAGCGGGCCTTCCGCAAGCGCAACATCGGCTTCAAGACCGGCGTCCGGTTCACCGGCGCCACCCAGACCGACTCCGGTGTCACGGTGAACCTGGAGTCCGGCGAGCAGATCGAGGCCGACCTGCTGCTCGTCGCCGTCGGCCGCGGCCCGAACACCGCAGGCCACGGCTACGAGGAAGCCGGCGTGCGGATGGACCGCGGCTTCGTGCTGACCGACGAGCGGCTGCGCACCAACCTGCCCGGCGTGTACGCGGTCGGCGACATCGTGCCGGGCCTCCAGTTGGCGCACCGCGGCTTCGCGCAGGGCATCTTCGTCGCCGAGGAGATCGCGGGCCGCAACCCGCAGGTCATCGACGAGAACGGCATCCCGCGCGTCACCTACTGCAACCCGGAGGTCGCCTCGGTCGGACTGACCGAAGCCGCCGCCAAGGACCGCTACGGCGCCGAGGTGAGCACCTACACCTACGACCTGGCCGGCAACGGCAAGTCGAACATCCTCAAGACCCAGGGTGCGGTGAAACTGGTCAAGGCGCCCGACGGCCCGGTGGTCGGCGTGCACATGATCGGCGAGCGCGTCGGCGAGCTGATCGGCGAGGCCCAGCTGATCGTCAACTGGGAAGCGTTCCCCGAGGACGTGGCGTCGTTGATCCACGCCCACCCAACCCAGACCGAGGCCCTTGGCGAGGCATTCCTCGCCCTGGCCGGCAAGCCGCTGCACGTGCACGGCTGAAGTCGAGAAAAGTCAGCCAACAAGGCACGAGCACGAGGAGTCAGCGACACATGGCCTTCTCCGTCCAGATGCCAGCCCTCGGAGAGAGCGTTACCGAGGGCACGGTCACCAGGTGGTTGAAGCAGGAAGGCGAGTCGGTCGATCTGACCGTCAAGTGCCCCGCTGACTACGTGTCGCCAAGCAAGCCTATCTCGGTCCTTCTCCGGCGAAACACCGGGGCGAAGCTGCCTGAGTACGACGCCAGTTGCCCGCCGGCGAT
>CAJCJE010000108.1 GCA_903970565.1 Candidatus Melainabacteria bacterium
CAGCCGACGCGAGCTGATCGGGAGGCCGGCCTGGCGGGCCCGGGACACGATCCGGATCGCCAGCACCGAGTCCCCGCCCAGGTCGAACAGGTTGTCGTGCACGCCGACCTTCGGCACCCCGAGCACGTCCACCCAGATGTCGGCCAGGGTCTGCTCCCGACCGGTTCGCGGCGGCTCGTACCCGGTGACTCGGGGTTGCGGGCTCACCTCCCGCGTGGTGGTCCTCCGCGAGGACGGCGTGCTGGCGGCGAGGCAGGACATGACCTCGCCCGCGGTCGGTTCGTCGTCGGCGACCAGCGCGCCCAACAGGACGAGGCAGTCCTCGACCAGCCCGCGCGCGGTCTCGCGCCGGTAGCGGTCGCGCTCGTAGTTCAGCTGAAGTTGCAGGCCGTCGCGCAGGATCGCGTCCAGCACCAACGGATAGCCGGTGTCGAGTGCCTCGGTGGACGGGATCGCGGTGACCTCGCCCGGCAGATCCTGCGCGCCGTAGCGTTCGTTGTGGAACACCACGATGCTGTCGAACAGCCGCCGCGCGTTGTCACTGAAGGACGCCTGCCGGCGGACGTCGGTCATCGCGCAGTGCTCGCGCTCGCGCAGGTCCACGAGTTGCTCGTGTACGCCGCGCAGCCAGCCGCCGACCCGCGCCGGGGTGTCCAGCCGGACCCGGACGGGGAGCGTGTTCATCACCATGCCGACCACGTCCTGGACCTGCGGGGCGGAACGGCCCGAGACGGTCGATCCGAACAGGACGTCCGCACGGCCGCCGTGATGACCGAGCAGCATCGCCCAGGCCGCGTGCACCAGGGCGCCCGCGGTGACCCGGTGGCGACGGGTCGCGCGGTACAGCCGCTCGACCAGATCGGCCGGGGCGTCCGCGACGACGGTCCCGCTGCCGAGGTGCGGTCCACCGTCCGGGGGTTCACCGCCCGGCAGCGGGGTTGGTTCGGTACTCCCGGCGAGCAGCGTGGCCCAGTGCTGGGCGTCCTGCTCGCGGTCCCGGCCCGACAACCACGCCAGGTAGTCCCGGTGGGACGTCGGTGCGGGCAGCTCCGGTGCCGTCCCGGTGTCCCGCAGCGCTTGGTAGATCGCGTGGACCTCCCGGAACACGGCCGTCAGGCTCCAGCCGTCCAACACGATGTGGTGCGTGCGCCACAACAGTTCCGTGCTGTCGTCGCCGGTGCGCACCAGAACGAGCTGTATCGGTGGCGCGGCCGACAGGTCGAATCCCGTCCGCTGCGCGGTGGTCATCAGCTCGCGCAACCCGCGGGCCCGTTCGTCCGCCGGGAGGTGGCGCCAGTCGATCACCGTCAGCGGCACGTGCGTGGCGCGCAGGACCACCTGTCGGGGCTCGGTCAGCCCCTGCCAGACGAACGCGGTGCGCAACGCCGGATTGCGCTGCGCGGCCAGGTGCCACGCGCGTTCCCAGCACCGGACGTCCGGTGCCTCGGCCAGGTGGAAGCCGAACACCTGCACGTAGGCGCTCTCCTCGCCGATCGACTGCGCCAGGATGCCGGTCTGCAACGGGGACAACGGGTACGCGTCGATCACGGCGTCGGCTCCGAACCGGGCGCGCAGGACCGGAAGCACATCGGTGTCCGGCCGGGTCGGCGCGGCGGCGACCGCAGGCGCGTCCGGGACTCCGGCGACGGTCGCCAGCCGGGCGATGGTCGGGTGGGTGAACACGTCCCTTGGACGCAGGTGCAGCCCGGCGTCGCGGGCGCGCGCCACGATCTGCATCGCCAGGATCGAGTCGCCGCCCCGGACGAGGAAGTCCTCGTGCGGGCCGATTTCCGGCACACCCAGCACCTCCGCCCAGATGTGCGTGAGGATCTGCTCGGCCGCCGTCGACCGCTGCGTCGGCACGGCGGGTGTGGGCGCCTCGACGGCGGGCCGGGCGACCGGGCGGGGTGCGGCGGAGGCCAGCAGGTCGCCGAGGGACGCTCCGGCGGCGAGTTGGGCCAGCAGGTCGCGGTACTCGGCGAGCAGGGCCGCGCTGTCCTTCCCGCCGACCCGCTCGGGGTCGGCGAACAGCGACACCTCCACCGAGGCGCGGTCCGCGATGTCCAGCACCAGCGGGTGTCCCGACCGGCCGTGGTCGTGCCCGACCGAGGTCAGGCTGACACCGGGCAGCTCCAGCCGGTCGGTGGGGACGTTGTCGAACACCACGACGCTGTCGAACAGCGGCTGCCCGGCGGGGACCTCGCAGTGGCGCCGCACCTCCGAGAGCGCGCTGTGTTCGTAGGGGGCGAGGGCCCACCGCTCGGCGCGCAGCCTGCGCAGCCAGTCACCGGTGGACTCGTCGTCCTGGAAGCGGATGCGGGTCGGCACGGTGTTCATGAACATGCCGACCACCCGGTCGAGGTCCGGCACGTCCGAGGACCGCCCGGCGACGACCGTGCCGACCACGACGTCCCGCCGTCCGCTGTTCCTAGCCAACAGCAGGCCCCACGTGCCCTGCATGAGCGCGCCGAGCGTGCTGTGGTGGCGCCGGGCCAGTGTCCGTAGCGTGTTGCTGTCCTCTGTGGACAGTGTGATCCGGTCCTCGCGAGGTGCCGGACGTGCGCTGTGCGCGGGCGCGGGACGTACCACGGGGATCGGCGTGGACTCGGTGAACCCGGCCAGCGCGTCTCGCCAGAACGCCGCTTCGGCAGCTCGGTCACGGCCCGCCAGCCAGGCGAGGTGGCGCAGCGGATCGGCCGGTTCCGGCAGGTCGGGAGCCGTGCCGGTCACGGACGCGCGGTAGAGGTCGAACAGTTCGCCCAGCACGATCGGCAGGCTCCAGCCATCGAGCAGGGCGTGGTGCAACACCCACACGACGTGGTGTCGCTCGTCGGCGGCCCTGACCAGGTGCACTCGGACCGGTGGCTGGTTCTCGGTGAAGCCGAGGGACCGCTCGGCGCGCAGCAGACCGGCCAGCCGCTGGGCAGGCTGCTCGGGGTGCGGGTCACGCCAGTCGTGCCGCTCGACGGCGAGAATCGCGTTGTCGTGCACCACCTGCACCGGGTACGGCAGTTCGCGCCAGTGCAGCGAGGACCGCAGCGCGGCGTGCCGTCCGGCCACCGCGCGCCAGGCCTTGGCCAGGGCGTCATGGTCCAACACGCCCTCGAAGGTGAACACGAACTGTTCCAGGTAGTCCCCGGACGCCGGATCGGCCACGGCGTGCAGCAGCATCCCGGCCTGCAACGCCGACAACGCGTGCACGGTGCCCAGTTCCGCGAGTGCCCGGACCCCCGGCAGCGCGGATGTCCCGTCATCGACCGGTAGACAATCCCTGGCCTGGACGGCTTCGGTGGACCGGGCCAGCTCGACGATGGTCTGGTGGCGGAACAGGGAGCCGACCGACACCGCGAGCCCGGCCCGCCGCGCCCTGGCCGCGACCCGGATGGCGAGGACCGAGTCGCCGCCGGCCTCGAAGAAGTTCTCCCGCACGTCGACCTCCCGGCCCAGCACCTCGCGCCATACCGCGACCAGGGTGCGTTCCTCGGGTGTACGCCCTCCCGCGCCCCCGGACCTGGCCACCGTGGTCGCTCCCGGTGCGGGCAGGGCCGTGCGGTCGACCTTGCCGGCACTGGTCAACGGCATTTCGTCCAGGGCAACGAACACCGACGGCACCATGTAGTCGGGCAGCACCTCGGCCATGAATGCCCGCAGCTCGGCCGGACCCGGCGGGTTCGACCGGTCGGCTGCGACGAAGTAGCCCACCAGTCGTTTGTGGCCGCCGCTGCCGGTGACCGCCGTGGCGACCGCGTCCACCACGCCCCGGTGCAGACCCAGCCGGGCCTCGACCTCGCCCAGCTCGATCCGGTAGCCGCGTACCTTCACCTGGAAGTCGTTGCGCCCCAGGAAGTCCAACTCGCCGTCGGACCTCTGGCGGGCCAGGTCGCCGGTGCGGTACAGCCGGCCGCCGGGCTGGCCGAACGGGTCGGGCACGAACTTCTCCGCGGTGAGCGCGGCGCGGTGCAGGTAGCCACGGGCCACGCCGATGCCGCCGATGTACAGCTCGCCGACCACGCCGACGGGCATGGGATTGAGCGCCCCGTCCAGCACGTACATCCGGATGTTGTCGATGGGTGCGCCGATGGGGATCGAACGGGCGGCGTCGAAGTCGGCGCCGATGGTGTGCACCGAGCAGCCGACCACTGTCTCGGTCGGGCCGTACTCGTTGATGATCCGGGCCCCGGGGGCCACGCGCTGCCAGCCGGCGACGGTCTCCGGGCGCACCTCGTCCGCGCCGACCACGAAGGTCCGGACCGACCGCACGGCGCCCGGTTCGAGCATGGTGCGCAGCACGTCCAGGTGTCCCGGTGTGATCTTGAGCAGGCTGAAGTCGTGCGGCCCGGCGAGCACGTCGGCCAGTGTCTCCAGGCTGCGGTCGGGCGGGAGCAGCGTGACGCACTTGCCGCCGATGAGCGGTAGCCAGAAGTTCGGCACCGACAGGTCGAACGCGATCGAGCCGAGCATCGGCGCGCCCCGGTCACCTTCCAGCCCGTAGCCGGTGACCGCCCAGTGCAGGTAGTTCACCACGCCCACATGCGGCACCAGGACGCCCTTGGGGCGGCCGGTCGAGCCGGACGTGTAGATCACGTAGAGCAGGTTCCGCGCGCCCGACACCGGTCGTGGCCGGCTGCTGGGCCGCTGGGCTATCTCCGACCAGTCGGCGTCCACCAGCACGACCTGACCGGAGAAGGTCTCCGGCACCGCGTCCCGCAGCGCGGCGGTGGTCACCACGATCGGCGCCGCGGTGTCGGTGAGAATCCACTCCAGCCGCTGGCTGGGCAGGGCGGCGTCCAACGGCACGTACGCCGCGCCGGACTTCAGGATGCCCAGCAGCGCGACGAACATCTCCGACGAGTGGCCGACGCAGACCGCCACCAGGGACTCGCTGCCCACGCCCATCGCCCGCAGGTGGTGTGCGAGCCGGTTGGCCCGCTCGTCCAACTCGCGGTAGGACATCGTGCTGCCGTCCGTGCACCGGATCGCCACGCTTTGCGGCGCACGGTCGACCCATTGCTCCACCAGACCGTGCACGGTGGCGTCCGGGAACACCGAGTCGGTGTCGTTCCACTCCCGCATCGCCCGGTCGCGCTCGACGGCGGTGAGGATGTCCAGCTCCGCGAGCGGCCGGTCCGGCCGCGCGACGGCGCGATCGACGAGTTCGACCAGGTGGCCCACCAGCCGCGCCGCGGTGTCCTCGTCGTACAGGTCCGTCGCGTAGGTGAGGACCAGATCGATGTGCGTGTCCCGGTTGATCGCGAACAACGTCAGGTCGACCTTGGCGTGGCCGTCGTCCACCGGAACCGGCTCAACCTCCAGCCCGGTGAACCGCCATGCCGTCGTACCGGTCTCGAACGCCTGGAACAGCACCTGGAACACGGGGTTGTGCTCGACACTGCGCTCCACCCGCAGGTCCGCGACCACCTTGTCGAACGGCACGTCGGAATTCGCCAGCGCGCCCAGCACCGCGCCGTGCGCGCGACGCACCGAGTCGGCCACGGAGGGGTTTCCGGTCAGGTCGACGGGGATGGCGACGGTGTTCGCGAACAGGCCCAGCAGCGGTTCGGTCTGCGGCACCGGGCGCCCGGCCACCAGCGAGCCGACCGCGAACCGGGGCTGACCGGTGTAACGGTGCAGCAGCCCCGAGAACAGGGCCAGGACCGTGCTGAACATGGTCGTGCCCGCCGCTGCCGCGAGTCGATGGACGCCCGCGCTGGTCTCGGCGGACAGCCGGGCCCGGACGGTGGCGCCCCGGTGGCTCGCGACCCCGCGCACCCGGTCGGTGGGCAGCTCCAGCACCGGGGCCACCCCGTCGAGAGCCCTCCGCCAGTGGTCCAACTGGCTACGCCCCAACGATCCCGCCACGCGCTCGGCCTGCCACCGGGCGTAGTCCGAGTAACGGATGTCCGGTGTGGACGATTCCGGTGCCCGGCCCGCGACGAAGTCGGCGTAGCAGGCGCCGATCTCCCGAGCCAGGATGCCGCCGGACCACTCGTCGACCAGCAGGTGGTGCGCCCGGATGGCCAACAGGTGCTCGTCATCGGACACCGGAACGAGCAGTGCCCCGAACAGCGGGCCCGTGGTCAGGTCGAACGGCTTGTGGGTGAGCTGCGCGGCCAGCGCCACGGCGTCGGCCCGGTTGTGCGGTCGCTCGACGCGCGGCAGCTCGCCCGGCACCTCGCCGACCACCTGCGACGGGCCGTCATCACCAGCCGGGTAGGTGCCGCGCAGCACCTCGTGCCGGCGGACGACGGCGTCGAGAGCGGCGGCCAGTGCCGCGCGGTCCAGGCCACCGCGTAGCCACATCGTCCACTGCACGCCGTACACGGAGTTGTCCGTGCCACCCTGGGGGCTGTCGGTCAGCAGTTCGTTGGCCAACCACATTCCGTGCTGCACGGGCGAGAGCGCGGTCGGGCCGGCCTCGGCGCACCGGAGGATCTCCGGCCGGTCGGGCGCGGCCACCGCGTGGCCGCCAAGTCGCTGTTCGAGCAGCCGCAGCTTGGCGGCGCTCAACCGGCCGGACCGTCCCGGCCGCACTGCTTCGGTGGTCATCGGTTCTTCCCCTGTCGGGTCGGTGCGGTCAGGACGTGAGCAGGCGTTCGGCGTCGCTGTCGCTGAGTTCCTCGACGGCGGCGAGCACCAGGTCCGTGACCTCCTCGGCCACGGCAGCCACGGTGCGCCGCTCAAACAGCAGCACCGGAGAGAGCGTCACCCCGAACGCACGGGACATCCGGTTGGTCACGCGGATCGCGAGCAGCGAGTGGCCGCCCAGCACGAAGAAGTCGTCCAGGGCACCGATCCGGGGATGACCGAGCGCCTCGGCCCACTGTTCGGCCACGGCGATCTCGGTACTCGTGCGCGGGGCCACGAACTCGGTCGCGCCAAGGCCGGTCGCGTCCGGCTCGGGCAGGGCGCGCCGGTCGAGCTTCCCGCTGGGCAGCAGGGGAAGCGTGTCCAGCACCACGAGCATCGAGGGCACCGCGTAGCCGGTGAGCCGCTCGGCGGCGAACGCCCGCAGGTCGGCCTTGTCCACGGTCGCGCCGGTTTCGCCGGGGACGACGTAGCCGACGACGACCGGTCCGGTGGCGGCCGTGTGCACGACGGCCACGGCGTCGCCGACGTCGGGGTGTTCACGCAGCACGGACTCGATCTCGCCGAGTTCGATGCGCACACCGCGGACCTTGACCTGGTGGTCGGCCCGGCCGAGGAACTCCGCCGACCCGTCCGGGCGCAGCCGGCCGAGGTCGCCGGTGCGGTAGAGCCGCTCGCCCGGTCGCTCGACGTGCGGCACGAACGACTCGGCGGTGCGCCGGGGGTCGTGCAGGTAGCCGCGGGCCAGACCCAGGCCACCCAGGAACAGTTCGCCGGGCACGCCGACCGGGACCGGCCGCAGGTGTGTGTCCAGCACGTAGATCTCGTTGTTGTCGATCGGGACACCGAGGCTCACCGATCCGTCGCCGGCATCCGGCCCGCTGTCGTCCGGGCCGCACACGTGGCAGGTCGAGTCGATCGACACCTCGGTCGCGCCCCACGTGTTGTCCAGGCTGATCGGCCGACCGGCGGCGGCC
>CAJCJE010000109.1 GCA_903970565.1 Candidatus Melainabacteria bacterium
CTTGCCCTTGCCGCTGCCGGCGTGCGCGGCTTCGAAGGCTTCGGTGATCGCGGTGGAGATCCGCCCGCGCTCGGACACCTTGTGCCCGTTGCGCTTGGCCCAGTTCCGAATCGCCTGGGTCTGCTCCTTGGTCCGCCCGGACCCCGAGGGGCGAACGCCGGCCGTACCGCGCTTCGCGCGCCCGCCGGAGCGCCGCGCGGATGCGACGAATTCGGCAAGACTGTCCCGAAGACTGGTCGCGTTGTCCTCGTTCAGGTCGATTTCGTAGTTGACACCGTCGAGCCCGAAGGTCAGGGTCTGGATGTCGTTGCTCGCGGTGCCGTCCAGGTCGTCAACGAGTTGAACGGTAACTTTCTGCGCCATGAGTATTCGCGGTTTCTTCCTCGTGAGTGAAACGTCGGTCGCTGTTCTGCGGCCACGGAAAGCACTTGCTGCCAGCAACTCCGACGATAACGCCCGCTGTCCGGATGAAGCCGCCAGCCACCCTTTGAATGCTAGCGAATATTCGGTACGCGCGAGGCGCGCAACGCATTAACGGCCCAATGATCCCCCGAAAGAGTTACCGGCCTGCGGTGAACCTCTTGTATTGATCGAGGAAATGAAGGGGAAACAGGTATGATTTGGTGGTCCGGGACGGGTCGGGTACCCTATCGCTTTTTGCCGACCCCGGCCCAGACCACCGACTCGTTCGGCGTTGTGAACCCGATGTCGGGCGCGGTGAGCGGGTTTTCCTCCGGATGCCACAGCGGAGTCCAGCTCATCCCTGGGTTAATCAGCTCGAAATCGCCGAGCAGCGCCCGCACTTCGGCGTGGGAGCGCCAGATCAGCGGGCTGCTCCGGGTGTCATAGAGCCGTTTCAGGGTGGCCAGTTGGTGTTTCGACTCCTCGGGCACGCCGTCGTCGGTCAGATGGGAAATGACCAGATAGGAGTCCGTCGCCAGCAGTTCCCGGCAACGCGCGACCGCGGCCGGCGCGATGTCGACGCCGTCCGGGCCGGGTTGCCGGAAGTGCAGCACCGCGGTCAACAGCATGGCCACCGGTTGGTCCAGGTCGAGCACGCCGGTTTCCTCGATACACCGCCACATGTGGTCCGGCCTGCGCAGATCGGCATTGACCGCGGCGTGCCTGGCCGGGTCGCCGTGCTGGTCGAGCAGCAGTTGGGAATGCGCGACCGCGACCGGCTCATGGTCCAGATAGACGACCCTGGATCGGGGATCGGTCTCGTCGGCGATCTCGTGGGTGTTGCCGATCGTCGGCACGCCGGAGCCGACATCGATGAACTGGCTGACGCCACGTCGGGACAGGTACCGGACGGCCCGGTTCAGAAACAGCCGGTTGGCCAGTGCCACCGAGCGCATACCGGGAAACTTCGCCAGTACCGTCTTGCCGAATTCGCGATCAATCGCCCAGTTGGTGTTTCCACCGAGATAGTAGTTGTAAACCCTGGCCACATTCGGGTGTTCGAGATCGACACAGGGCACCGCGACCGGCTCCGAATCGGCTGAACTCACGGCGGTGATCCTTCCAGCCAGCGGTCGCGGTGGCGAATCATAGTCACCCACCGGGGGTACGCGGAAGGTATCCGGCCGGACTTCGGCTCAGAACGGAAGCCGCGCGCGCAGCTGTTCGCTCAGCTCGGTGAGGAAAGCAGTGGTGTCCCCGGTTTCCAGCGCTGAGCCGCGCAGCCGGTCCCAGGCGTCCACGAACAGCTCGAAGTCCCGTTCGTCGTCGATGTTCAGCCCGCCCGCGACGTGCTCGACGAACACGAAGTCCTGGGTTCCGTCGGAGAACCGCATGATGGTGAAGTCGTTGGGCACGTGCGGCAGCTTGGCGTCGAAGGGCAGCAGGTGGATGTAGGTACGCGGATACTTCTCGCTCAGTTCCAGCAGGTACTGCACCTGGTCCAACGCCACCGAGGGGTCGGGTCCGCCCGGCATCCTGCGCAGCGCCGCCTCGCCGAGGATGAACCGGTAGTAGGGCGGACGCTTCTGTTCGAAGACTTCCCTGCGGTCGCGTCGGTTGCGGACCAGACCGGTGATGTCGGCCGCGCGCGCCTCGCTGAACTGCTTGAGCATGTAGTGCTCGGACTGTAACGGGCCGGGGATGCGTTCACCGTGCCAGCTCAGGATCTCCGAGGCGGCCGGTTCCAGGTCGGTGAAGGTCCGGAACCACTGGGGAATCGCGGACCGGTAGCCGGACCACTGCCCGCGCTGGCTGCCCGAGCGGGCCAGCTCCAGCATCATGTCCCTCTCGGGCGAACCGACCTTGAACACGTCGAGCATCTGGCGCAGGTCGGCCAGTTTGACCGACACCGAGCCCATCTCAATCTTGTTGATCTTTCCCTGACCGCAGCCGAGCAGGGCGGCCACCTCCTGCTGCGTCATCCCGGCCGAGGTCCGGGCACGCCGGATCTCGTTGCCGAGCTGCCGACGGCGGGATGTCACCGTGCTGGGCACCAGGTCTCCACTTCTCGCTCCCGTGCGCTACCAGGTGATTCGATGCACTCTAAACCACGGGCTGGAGAGCTCGAAAAGGCAAATGACCTTGGGTATGCCGTAGCCGCGGGGACTTGCTCCGAATGGCGGAGTTGGTGCATCGCGCGGGGTCCTGGCGCGATGACCGGGGTTGTCGTGGTGATGTGGTGTGTTGTCGTAGGTGTTTCGGGTCGGGATCAGGCTCGGGTGGCTGACCGGTTGACCCGACGGGCGGATCTCCGCCAGGTCTTCCGATCAGTGATCGTGCTGGTCAGCGGTTGAACTGGCCGGTACATGCGCCGGCCAGGAACGCGAGCCACTCGTCGTCGTCGAACACGAGTACCGGACTCTCGGCCAGTTTGCTGTCCCGCAGGCCGACGATGCCGTCGGTGCCGAGGTTGACCTCGACGCAGTTGCCCCCGTTGGGGCCGCACGAAAATGATGACTCCCAGGCGTCGACCGGGAAGATCCCAGACGCCGTGGTGGGGTCATAGCCCTTCATCTTGTCTACTCCTTGACTGGGCGCAGCACCTGAGGTGCGCGATTAATCCGGCTCCGCGCTACGTCGAGAGGGCAGGCGGACCGGGCGATTGGATCGGCACGAGCACGGTCACTAAGGAGGGATGAGTCGGTGACAAGAGGCATTTTGTGATCTCCTGTCAATTGCCGACGACCGGTTGATCAATTCGGCGATTTCAGCTGGTTGTTGAGGTTGTCAGCAAAGCTGGTCAGGTACTTGCTCTCCTGTTAACAGTGCATACTCGATGGTTATTTACGTTTGGTGAAGCAGGGGTTCTTCAGAGTAGCGGGTGGACGCTTGTCGAGTATTGCGGTTTGCTGGATAGGAAACCCCGGCTATGCGCATTTTGTGGTCGCACGGTAGTCGCCCGATGTGGTGAAAATGGAGTGCATTGCGGGCGGGTTCGAACCGTACGGTCAGTGCGCTCAACCGGCTCGGTGTCGATCATCCGGGTACTGACGGCCCGGACGAGGGCCTCAGATTCCACGCTGGGGTGTCCGGTGCGGCGGGGAACTGCCTGATCGGGTGTTGGAGACCACCGTTGGCGCGCCATTGGTCCGTATGGGTGACGGTAGCGTCGAAACCGGTCAAATGCCCGCTGTGGCCGACATCAGGTTGACGAGGCGTGGGCGTGCTGCTCCGGACGAGTGACATTGATTGCTCGATCAGCGGTACGGATTCGGATGTCGGTGACCGGGGCGTCGAATATTCAATGCGCGCGAGGCTGCCGTTCGACGTCTTTTTCGGACCGCTAGGCGCTTGCCGGCAGAAGTGACGGCGAACATGAAAGATAGCTCGGGCATTATTACCACCCGTAGTGGTGTGGTCCTGAGCAATCCGGTACGGGCACCTGAGCCCGGCTGATGTGCCGGTTCCCCCGAACCGGCCTGTTCCCTCCGACGGCGGGGACACCACCAACACCTCACCAGTGGCAGCACTGAGGGAGACTACGACGTGAACAGCACAAAGCCGGAGCAGGAGATTAATCCGGCAGCGGCAGCTCGGCAGACCGAGGCGCCGGAGGCCGGCCCGACACCGGCAGCGGCCGGTCCCTCGGCGGAGGCGACGCCACCGGTACGCCGGATCGTGCGGTTGGACGCGGAGTACCTCAGCGCCGGGCCGCACCCCTCGGCGCCGCCGAGGGAGACCGAGCCGGAGGACGAGCAACTGATCGTGCTGCCCCGCCGCTGGGGTTCCGTCGGCGTGCTGCCCCGGCTGCTCTACCGCCTCTTCCGGGCCTGGCTGAGCTGACCGGCTGAGCTGATCAGTGCTGGTTGACGCGCGAACCGGAGCCGCGTGGCCGCAGCGCCACCCCGTTGGCCAGCAGCGCGGCCCGGATCGTGCCGTAGGAACAGCCGGTGCTCGTGGCGAGCGCCCGGATGCTCTCGCCGGACCGGTACCGCTCGGTGATCCACGCGGTCTGCTCGCCAGTGGGGGAGTGCCGGACCGGCAGCGCGACGCCCGCCCTGCTCAGCAGGTCGCGGATGACCCGCTTGTCCAGCCCGGTCTGGCGGACCAGCGCGGAGATCGACGCACCGTCGCAGTACCGACGGGCCAGCGTCGACGCGGTTTCCTGTTCGCTGATGCCGACACACGGCGTACCGGCGGCCCGCACCCCGGCCTCACCCAGCAGTCTGCGCACCACCGACGGTCGCCGGCCCAACTCGCTGGCCAGCTCGTGCACGCTGACCCGTTCCCTGGCGAACCGCTCGGCCAGTTCGGCGGCGATTCGCTGCCGGCGTTTGCCCCGCAGTGCCTGTGGTGCCACGTTCCGTTCCATCATCCGCCACCCGTCGGTAGACGATCTGCCTTGCGAGGAGGTGACGAACACGAGGCGTGTTCGTGACGCGGAAAATCGGGTCGTTTCGGTAACCGGCCGGAGTCCGGCTGCCGCGCCCGCCCACGGTCTGCCGGCTGGCGGACCCGGCGCGCTGTATATCGTCGCCCGTCAGGGACTCCCTCCCACCGCAGCCGACCGAGCGGAAGGAAGCCGAACGATGACCAACGGCGCCGACTGGCCACCGAGCACTGCTGCCCCCGAGGGACCGACCGGATGATCGGCCCTTCCTTCCTGGCCGGCGGCCTGGCGATCGTGATGATCGCGGTCGCGGTGTACCGCGCGGGCCGGCTGGTTGCCGCGCGGCGAGGGCACCGAATGATCGAGCGCGACGTGGACGTCGTGCACATCGCGATGGGCCTGGGCATGGCCGGCATGTTGGTGCCGCGCCTCAACCCGTTGGCCGGCGGTGCCTGGACCTTCGGCGCGACGGTGTTCTTCGCCCTCTCCGCGTCCTGGTTCCTCACCCGAGTGCTGGTCGCGGTGCTCGGTTCCCGGCCGGTCGGTCACCATCTGGCGCACCTGCTGGCCAGCGGCGCCATGCTCTACATGCTCGACGGCGTACCGGGTACCGGTTCGATGTCCGGCATGTCTGGCATGTCCGGGATGGGCGTGGGCTCGCCGACGGTGGCCTCGGCGTTGACCGTCGCGCTGCTGGTCGCGTTCGCCGGCCAGGTGGTGGTCACCACCGGACACGTGGCCCGGCTGAGCACGGCGACCGCCGGCGGCGCATCGATCGCAACCGGTGGGCCGCCCACGACGGTCGACACCGAGGCGTGCCGGCCGCTGGCCCCTCGACTGGCCGGCGGCTGCCAGATTGCGATGAGCGTCACGATGGGTTACATGCTGCTGCTCATGCTGTGATCCGGCCATGCCCTAGGCTGGGTGTCGGTGGGTAGGAACGCGAAAAACGGCTCGAAACCGCTGGAAAAACCAGGTCCATAGTGGACTTTTCGGCACGGATTGGTGTGTTGGACATGTCGGTGGCCTCATCGGTCGGCCAAACCCGGCCGGTGTCCCGGTCGGTGGAACTCGTGGTCGGCGGCATGACCTGCGCCGCCTGCGCGGCCAGGGTGGAACGCAAACTCAACAAGCTCGACGGCGTGCACGCAGTCGTCAACCTGGCCACCGAGAAGGCCACCGTCGACTGTCCGGCCGCCATCGGCGTCCAGACGCTGATCGCCGAGGTCGAACGCGCCGGCTACCAGGCCCGCGAGCACGAACCGGAAGCCCCGACCGACGCGCGGGCCGAGGCCGCGACCGTCCGCTCGCTGTGGCACCGGCTGATCGTCGCGCTGCTGCTGTCCGCCCCGCTCGGTGATTTGTCCATCACCCTCGCCCTGGTTCCCTCGCTGCGCTTCCCCGGCTGGCAGTGGGTCCTGCTGGCGATGACCATCCCGGTCGCCACCTGGTGCGCCTGGCCCTTCCACCGGATCGCGCTGCGCAACGCCCGCCACCTGTCCACCTCGATGGACACCCTGGTCTCCTGCGGCATCACCGCCTCGGTCTGCTGGTCGATCTACACCATCTTCTTCAACAGCGGCGCCGGCGCCGCCACCGACGGGGTCTGGGGCCTGATCTTCCGCCCCGGCGGTTCCATCTACCTCGACGTCGCGGCCGGGGTGACCACCTTCCTGCTCGCCGGGCGGCTGTTCGAGGCGAAGGCGCGGAGCCGGGCCGGTGGCGCGTTGCGCGCGCTGGCCGCGCTGGGTGCCAAGGACGTCGCGGTGCTGGAGGCCGACGGCACCGAGCGCCGGGTCGCGGTCGGCCGGCTGCGGGTCGGCCAGGAGTTCGTGGTCCGGCCGGGGGAGACCATCGCCACCGACGGCGTGGTCGCCAGCGGCAACTGCGCGGTCGACACCAGCACCATGACCGGTGAGTCCGTGCCGGTGGAGGTCACCGAGGGGGACGCGGTCACCGGCGGCACCATCGCCCTGCACGGTCGGCTGGTGGTTACCGCGACCAGGGTCGGCGCGGACACCCAGCTGGCGCACCTGGTCCGGCTCGTCGAGCAGGCCCAGACCGACAAGGCCGGCATCCAGCGGCTCGCCGACCGGATCTGCGGCGTGTTCGTGCCGATCGTCTTCGGCCTCGCCGCGCTGACCCTCATCGGCTGGCTGCTGGGCACCGGTTCGCCGCAGCACGCGGTCGGCGCCGCCCTGGCCGTGTTGATCATCGCCTGCCCGTGCGCGCTCGGCCTGGCCACCCCGACCGCGCTGCTGGTCGCCTCCGGGCGCGGCGCGCAACTGGGCATCTTCATCAAGGGCCATCAGGCCCTGGAATCCGCGCGGGCCATCGACACCGTGGTCCTGGACAAGACCGGCACCATCACCCACGGCCGGATGGCACTGGTCGGCCTGCTTACCGCGCCGGAGGTCGAGCGCGCCGACCTGCTGCGACTGGCCGGCGCCATCGAGGAGCCGTCCGAGCACGCGACGGCGGCCGCGATCACCGCGACGGCCCGACAGGAACTCGGCACCCTGCCCGCCGTCACCGACTTCACCAGCCTCGCCGGTCGCGGGGTGCGCGGCATGGTCGAGCAGCGCGAGGTCCTGGTCGGCTCGGCGCGCCTGCTCGTCGAGCACGACATCGAAATCCCCGCTCCGTTGGCGCAGGCCGGCGCCGACTGGGAAAAGGTCGGCCACACCACCGTGCTGCTGGCCGCCGACGGCGTCGCCCTTGGCGTGTTCGCCCTCGCCGACACGGTGAAGCCCTCCGCGGCCGGCGCGATCTCCGAACTGCACCGGCTGGGCCTGCGCACCGTGCTGCTCACCGGCGACAACGCCACCACCGCGCGGACCGTCGCGGCCGAGGTCGGCATCGAGGAGGTCATCGCCGAGGTCCTCCCCGACGACAAGGCCGCCGTCATCCAACGGCTACAGGGCGAGGGCCACTCCGTGGCGATGGTCGGTGACGGCGTCAACGACGCACCCGCGCTGGCCCGCGCCGACCTCGGCCTCGCCGTGGTGTCCGGTACCGACGTCGCGCTCGGCGCGGCCGATCTGATCCTGGTCCGCGACGACCTCGACGTGGTCCCCGGCGCTCTTCGCCTGGCGCGCAGCACCCTGCGCACCATTCACGGCAACCTGGCCTGGGCCTTCGGCTACAACGTCGCCGCGCTGCCGCTGGCCGCGTTCGGTCTGCTCAACCCGTTGATCGCCGGCGGCGCGATGGCGCTGTCCTCGCTGTTCGTGGTCACCAACAGCCTGCGGCTGCGCCGGTTCGACCTGCTTGCCCCGCGCTAGGCCGCCGACCGGTCTCGGCTGGGTTCAGCGGTTGAGGCGGTCGAGCAGGGGCTGGTAGTCGAGCAGGCCGGAGTCGCTGCCGCGCTCGTCCAGACCGGTCCAGGCCACCAGCAGGGCGATGACCGCGATCAGCAGCGAGGCCTCGCCGAGGACCAGGGCGAGGATGCCGGCCAGCCGCTGGTCGGCGAGCAGGTTCGGCACCCAGGGCAGACCGAGCGAGGAGTACAGGTTGTCGCCCGCGTCGCCGTTGCCGATGACCTGGTGGGTGGTCAGCAGAATCGCGGCGAACACGGTGTCGAAGGGCATCGCGGCCAGCAACATGCCCAGCCGCGCCAGATTCGGCAACGGCCGGGGGGCGTCGTCCACGCCGATGATCGGCCAGAAGAACAGCAGGCCGACCACCAGGAAGTAGACGCTGATGGCCAGGTGCGCCCAGTGGAACCGCACCGCCGCGTCGAACAGGCCGCTGAAGTACAGCGCGAACGGCGAGCCGACGAACAGGACGAGGGCGACCATCGGCTGGGTCAGCACCCGTACCACCGGCGAGTCTCCGGTGGCGCGCAACCAGCCGCGCAGGTTGGGCAGCCCGCTCGTGCCGGCCGGCGGCAGGGTCCTTTGCAGCAGCGTCAGCGGTCCACCGAGAACCAGCAGGGCGGGCACCAGCATTCCCAGCAGCATGTGGTTGGCCATGTGCATACTGAACTGGGCCTCGGCATAGCGGCCGATCCCGGAACTGCTCGCCAGCACCATGACCGCGCAGCCGCCCAGCCAACTCGCGGTGCGGCCCAGCGGCCAGTCCCCGCCCTGCCGGCGCAGCCGCAGCACCCCGATCAGGTAGCCCAGGCCCAGCAGTAGCGCCAGTGGCACGAAGAAGGCGTCGATCCGCCAGTCGGTGAGCAGCCGCAGCACCGTCGGCGGGCCGCTGAGGTTGAAGCCCAGCAGGGTTTCCTGCGCGGTCACCGGCTGGCCGAGGAAGGCCGGCGGCGGCAGGTGGGTGAGGCCGACGGACACGCCGACCGTGCCGATCAGCACGACCAGCTCACCGGCCGCCAGCCGCAACCAGCCCACGCGCCCGGTCGAGGTGTCCATCCTGGCCAGTGCCCGGCGTCGCAGGATCAGCGCGACCACGCCGAGCACCGCGAAGATACCGAGCTTGACCATCACCAGCAGGCCGTAGCCGGTGGTCAGCAACTCACCCGGCGAGGCGAGGATCAGGGAGTCGACCACGCCGGAAACGGCCAGCAGCAGCCAGCAGACCAGGGCCAGCCGCGCGTAGCGGGGCGCGACCACCGGCAGCGCGCCGCGATCCCGGTGCACCTGGCGCAGCAACGCGGCCAGCACGCCGATCCACACCGCGGCGACCGGCACGTGCACCATGATCGCCACGGTCGCGATGTCGTGCCCGGCATCCGAGGACGAGTGCCCGGTGGCCAGCACCGGCAGCAGGCCGAGCACGGCGACCGGCAGCAGCCACACGGCGCTGCGCCAGCGCAGCGCCGTCCTGGCGAGGATCGCGACGGCCGCCGCGAGCACGGCGGTCACCAGCCACGCCTTGGTTTCCTCCAGCGCGCCGATCAGGCCGAACAGATGATCGGGGGAGAGCACGTCGCCGAGCGTCTGGCCGGAGTTGTCCGCGGTGTCGAACACCACCAGCAGCAGGGCCGCGACCAGCCAGCCCACCGCCCACCGCCCCGCGTCCCGCACGGCCGCGTAGCCACTCGCGGACAGCAGACCGGAGTCCTTCGGCCGGGTGAAACAGCCGGCGAAGGCCAGCGAACCGATGCACAATGTGGCCGCGACATCGCTGACCAGCCGCAGCAGCGGGGTGCCGACCCGGACGAGCGCGCCGGGGTCGGTGTTGCCGAGGGTCAGATACGGGCCGGTACCGGCGGCGATCGAAATGATCACGGTGGCCGCGATGCCGAGGATGAACCCG
>CAJCJE010000110.1 GCA_903970565.1 Candidatus Melainabacteria bacterium
CACCTCGATGTGCCGGGCGCGTTCCAGCAGTGGCTCGCAGAACACCGTGCCGTCGCCGAACGCGGACTCGGCCTCCTGCCGGGCCAGCGTGACCTCGTCGGCCAGGCTGGCCAGCTCGCGCACCACCCGCATTCCCCGGCCGCCGCCACCGGCCGAGGCCTTGACCAGGATCGGCAGCTCGGCCTCGGTGACCGAGGCCGGGTCGAGTTCGGGCAGCACCGGAACACCGGCCGCGGCTATCCGCTTCTTCGCGGCCACCTTGGAACCCATCGCGTCGATGGCCTCCGGCGTCGGCCCCACCCAGACCAGCCCGGCGGCGAGGACCGCGCGGGCGAACTCCGCGTTCTCGGAGAGAAACCCGTAGCCGGGATGGACGGCGTCCGCGCCGAGTTGCCGCGCGGCGGCGATGAGCGACTCGATCCGCAGGTAGGTCTCGGCCGGGGTGTTGCCCGGCAGCCGGATCGCGGCGTCGGCCTCGGCGACGAAGGGCGCCCCGGCATCCGGATCGGCGAACACCACGACCGGCGAGATCCCGGTGCCGCGGCAGGTGCGGATGACCCGCCGGGCGATCTCGCCCCGGTTGGCCACCAGAAGTGTGCTGATCACGCCGCTCGTCCTCTCACATCGCACCGCCGGCCTTCTCGCCCATCCCCGCTCACATCCGGAAGACGCCGAAGCCCTCGGCGCCGCGTACCGGTGCGGTGTGCACCGCGGACAGACAGATCCCGAGCACCGTGCGGGTGTCCCTGGGGTCGATCACGCCGTCGTCGTAGATCCGCCCGGACAGGTAGGCGGCCTCGGACTGCGCTTCCACCTGCGCCTCGACGGTCTGGCGCATCTGCGCGTCGAAGGCCTCGTCGTAGTCCTGACCGCGCGCCGCCGCGGCCTGCCGGGCCACGATGGACAGCACCCCGGCCAACTGCGCCGGCCCCATCACCGCCGAGCGGGCATTGGGCCAGGTGAACAGGAACCGGGGATCGTAGGCGCGCCCGCACATGCCGTAGTTGCCGGCGCCGTAGGAGGCGCCCATCACCACGGTCAGGTGCGGCACCTGGCTGTTGGAGACCGCGTTGATCATCATCGCCCCGTGCTTGATGATCCCGGCCCGCTCGTAGTCCTTGCCGACCATGTACCCGGTGGTGTTCTGTAGGAACAGCAGCGGAATGTCGCGCTGGTTGGCGAGTTGGATGAACTGCGCGGCCTTCTGTGCCTCCTCGCTGAACAGGACCCCGCGCTCGTTGGCCAGGATGCCGATCCGGTAGCCGTGGATGCTGGCCCAGCCGGTCACCAGGCTCGCGCCGTAGCGCGGTTTGAACTCGTCGAACACCGAGCCGTCCACGATCCTGGCGATCACCTGACGCGGGTCGAACGGCACCTTGAGGTCGGTCGGCACCAGCCCGAGCAGTTCCTCGGCGTCGTGTTTCGGCTCGGCATAGTCGGCCTGCGGCGCCGGCCCTTCCTTGCGCCAGTTCAGGTTGGCCACGATCCGCCGGGTGATGCGCAGCGCGTCGGCCTCGTCCTCGGCGAGATAGTCGGCCAGCCCGGAGGTCCTGGCGTGCATCTCCGCGCCCCCGAGTTCCTCGTCGTCGGCGTCCTCACCGGTGGCCATCTTGACCAGCGGCGGTCCGGCGAGGAAGACCTTGGCGCGTTCCTTGACCATCACCGCGTGGTCGGACATGCCGGGCAGGTAGGCGCCACCGGCCGTCGAGTTGCCGAACACCACCGCGATCGTCGGCACCCGCCGGGCGGAGGCCCTGGTCAGGTCGCGGAACATCCGGCCACCGGGGATGAAGATCTCGCCCTGCGAGTTGAGGTCCGCGCCGCCGGACTCGACCAGCTGCACCAGCGGCAGCCGGTTCTGCGCGGCGATCTCACTGGCCCGGAAGCTCTTGCGCAGCGTCCACGGATTGCTCGCGCCGCCGCGCACCGTCGGATCGTTGGCGACCACGAGGCATTCCACGCCCTCGACGACGCCGATCCCGCAGACCACGCTCGCGCCGACCGGGAACTCGGTGCCCCAGGCGGCCAACGGCGACAGTTCGAGGAAGGCGCTGTCGGGGTCCAGCAGCAGTTCGATGCGCTCGCGGGCCAGCAGTTTGCCCCGCTTGTGGTGCCGGTCGACGTATTTCCGGCCGCCGCCGTCCAACGCCTTGGCGTGTTCAATGGCCAGCGCGTCGAGCTTGGCGAGCATCGAGTCGCGGTTGTCCCGATAGCCGGTGGCGTCGGTGTCCACGGTGGAGCGGAGCGTGGTCATCAGGTCAACCCCAATCGTCGCGCGGCCAGCTCGGCGAGTATTTCGCTGCTGCCACCGCCGATCCCGAGAATCCGCGAGTCCCGGTAGTGTCGTTCCACTTCGGACTCCCGCATATATCCCATCCCGCCGAACAGTTGCACGGCCGCGTCGGTCACGAACGAGCAGGCCGCCACGGCGGAGTTCTTGGCAAGGCACACCTGCGCGACCACTTCCTCACCGGCCGCGATCTGCTCGGCGATGGCGCGGGCGTAGGTGCGGGCGAGTTCGATCTGCTGGGTCATCTCGACGAGCTTGTGCCGAACCAGCTGCCGCGAGATCAGCGGCCGGCCGAAGGTGCTACGCTGCCGGGCCCACTCGGTGGCGAGGTCCAGGCAGCGTTGGGCGGTCGCGTACGCCTGCACGGCCATGCTGATCCGCTCGATCTGGAACTGCTGCA
>CAJCJE010000111.1 GCA_903970565.1 Candidatus Melainabacteria bacterium
CGCCGCCGCCGGATCAACGAACGTTCCGCCGACCGCACCCGCCAGCGACAACCCTTGCTGCCACTGCTGGTCCAGTACGTCGAGAGCCGCTACGAGAAGGCACACGCTCTGCTCGAACACGCCCGCAAGGCCCAGGAAGGCGAGACTTTTCAACTGGACGGGCGCCCCTACAAGCGGGTGATCACCAGCAGCGACCTCCACACACGACGTCGCTCCGGCGGCAAGAGTCCTGTCCGCGTCGTCGACGAGACCACCGACGAACTCATCCACATCGAAACCGACGAGGAAGCCGCGTTCTGGGACTGGGCCTGCGTCGAGACGCTCCGCCACTCCGGTGTCCGCATCGAGGAACTCTGCGAGCTGACCCACCTCAGCATCCGCCAATACCAGCGGCAGAACGGAGAAGTGATCGCGCTCCTGGTAATCGCACCGTCCAAGACGGACCGAGAGCGAGTCATCCCGATGAGCGCCGAGCTATTCCACGTCATCGCCTCGATCATCCGCCGCCACACCCAGGCAGGCCGAAGCATCCCGCTGCTGAGCCGGTTCGACCATCACGACAAGGTCTGGAGCGCGCACCTGCCGTTCCTGTTCCAGCGCCGGATCGGGTCCACTGATCGGGTCATCTCCGGCGGCACCGTGCTGAACATGATCAAACGGCGGTGCGATGAACTGGCCGAGCAGCACCCCGGATTCCGCACGACCCGGTTCACACCCCACGACTTCCGTCGGATCTTCGCTACGGAGTTGGTCAACAGCGGATTGCCCATCCACATCGGCGCAGCTCTGCTCGGCCACCTCAACATCCAGACCACCCGCGGCTACGTCGCCGTCTTCGACGAGGACATCGTCCACCACTACGTCGCCTTCCTCGACCACCGCCGCGAACTCCGACCGATCGAGGAGTACCGCGAGGCCACCCGCGAAGAATGGGCCGAGTTTGACGAGCACTTCGACAAGCGCAAGGTCGAACTGGGCGCCTGTGGACGCCCATACGGCACGCCCTGCCAGCACGAACACGCCTGCATCCGCTGCCCGATGCTGCACGTCAACCCCAAAATGCTCGCCCGGCTCGGTGAACTCGAAACCGACTTGCTCGACCGCCGTGCTCGCGCCGAGGCCGAGGGCTGGGCCGGCGAGATCGAAGGCATCGACATGACCCTGACCTTCCTGCGCGCCAAGCGCGACGACACCCAACGCCGGCTCCGCCGACCCGCCGTCAACCTCGGGATACCAGCCCCCACGCGAAGCGCCGACCAGCAGGAGAAGTCGACATGACACCCCCAAGCACGCAGCCAGTCGAGGTGCAGATGAGCACCCCCGCGCGGCTTTCAAACAAGATCGACAACAGGTTCAACGAAGCGTGCGTCAAACACCCTTCACAACACGATCAAGTGCCGCCCGACCCGCAGGTCCCCAGTGCGGCTTGCCGCCGGGAAGACCTCGATCTCCGTTCTGCCCCATGAGCATCAGGAACAGGCTCTTCATGGCGGCCAGCCCGCGGGCGCGCCGGATCGCCGCCTCGTCCGCCTGTGCGTACTTGTCGAAGAATCGTGAGGCCGTGCCCGCGGGGAGCAGTACCCATGCGGCGGCGAGGTCCCACGCCGGGTCGCCGGCGAACAGGTCACCGAAGTCGACGACGCCCGAGAGTGTTCCGTGCGAGACGACGACGTTCGCGGGATGGAGGTCGCCGTGCACCCACACCGGCGGGCCTTCCCACGCTCCGGCCGCAACGGCGTCGTCCCAGACGGCCCGGACGTCGGCAGCGATGTCCTTGGGGGCGACGGCCTGGAAGAACTTCTCGAAGCCGCCCGTGCAGTTCCTGGGATGGGCACCGCGGTCCGTAGCGATCGGCGCCTCGGCGGACGCCTCTACATGGAGTGCCCGGAGGAAATCCGCCAGCGTGTCAGCCGCGTGGGCGCCACGGCTGATCGCGCCGTGGTCCAGCGGCTCGCCGGGAACCCAGGTCATCACGGTCCAGTGCTTGGGGAAGCGCGCCGACGGTGCGCCGAACCGCACCGGGGTCGGCACGGGGAGCGGCAGGAGCGGGGCCAGCACGGGTAGCCATCGCCGCTCCTTGAGCTGGAGCTCCGGGGTGCGGTCCATGCGCTACATCCGCACGGCCAATTCGTCCCCGAGACGCCACATCTGGTTGCCCCAACCGCCCGCCACCTCACGGATGGCCAGCCCGGCAAGGTCTGGATGTTGCTCCTGCAGCAGGTCGCGGACCAGGTCTGCGGTGATCTCGATCTCGGTGTCGGTCACAAGACGTCACAGTACTGAGACGACAGGCGGAGCAGTTCGGCCACCGCACCCGCGCACCAGCCGAAGGGCGAGTCGGCGAGATCGAAGGCGTCGACACGGCCCTCATCTACTTGCGTGCCAAGCGCGACGAGACCTACCTCGGCTCCGCCGACGCGCCGCCAACCTCGGGATATCAGCCCTCACGCGAAGCGCCGACCAGCAGGAGAAGTCGAAATGACACCCCAGAGTGCCCAGCCAGTCGAGGTGCAGATAAGTACTAGCGAGTACAAAATTTCGCCCCTGAAGAAGGCAGCGCGCGAACTGCTCGGCTATCCCCATCCGCGCCGGGTGCCGCGCGGCGTGTACGTCGAGCAAGCCATCGGCATCAGCACCGACGAGTTCACGCGCGCCAAGGACTCGGGCGTGCGGTACCTGCGCAACGTGTTCCCCCTGATCGAGTTGGGCTGGGACCGCGACCGGTGCGCCGACTATCTCGCCGAGCGCGGATTCGGCAAGACCGTGAAGTCCGCCTGCGTCGGGTGCCCGTTCCACGGTAACGCGGGCTGGCGGTGGATTCGTGACAACGACCCGGACGGGTGGGCCGAGGCGGTCGACTTCGACAAGGCCATCCGCGACGGCTACCCACGCGCCACCGAACAAGGCCAACCGCTGCGGGCAGTACTTCCTGCACCGCTCCTGTCAGCCACTCGGCGAAGTCAACCTCGACCCGCCCACCGGCGCGGTGACGAAGCGGCACCTGCGGTTGGCTACCGGCTTCTCGGTGGCGGAAGAGGACGACCCGGATGGCTGCTCGCCGTGGTCGTGCCGCTCCGGCACCGCTGTCGCCCCGGAACGTGCGGCATGACCACGCCCCAGCGTCCACTTCGCCTTGGCCTGGCACACCAGGCTTCTCGCGTCTCTTCCAGCTACCGACGCCGGCGACAACGACGGGACAGCCCAGAACCCCCAGCGACCGGCGAGGTCGTTGCCCACCACCAGATGCGCGCGAGCACGCGGTCGCGGATCGCGCCCGCACCGGGCGAGCGCGCCTATCCGGCCTGCCACCTGTGCCCGACGCGAGCGCTCGATCACGAGCACCTCGCCTCTGGCCACCGCCGCTTGGCGGCCCGCCCGACAAGGAGCCAGCCATGACCACGAATCCCAACCTCGACGGCGTTGCACGCTGGGCCGCGACCGCCGGCCGCCGCTCTCTCGCCCAGCGAGTCGCCGCGCGCGGCGCCCGGCTGTTCGGCTCGTCGAAGCGACGACCGACCGACGAGAGGAGCGGCCTGGCGACCGACAGTTCGGAGGTGCCGTGGGCGGTCCGTCAGCGCGTCCTGCGCGAGTACCACACCGCCACCCTCGCTCAGGCACGTCGCGGGTCCGAGGAAATGGTGCGTGCCGGGTTCAACACCGGAGCGGTGCCCTACGGCTACCGGCCCCGGCGAGTACGGGTCAGCCCGTCGGGGCGGCGCCCGAGGTGGCGGACGCGGCTGGTGATCGAGCCAGGCGAGGCCATCGCCGTGAAGCTGACCTTCCGGTGGCGCACGGAGGCGGGGTTGGACACCGGCGCGATCCGGCGGCACCTCATCGACGCGCGCTGCCCCGCGCCCCGTGATCCGGAGACCGGGCTGGAGGGCGTGTGGACACGGGCGGCGGTGCGGGCGATCTTGTGCAACCCGAAGTACACCGGCCGCCAGGTCTGGGGTCGTCGCCACCATGGTCGGCGGGTTCCCCGAGCGCAGTGGGTCTGGTCGGACACGTGGGTGCATCGCCGCTGATCACCGTCGCCGAGTTCGCCGCGGCCAATCGCCACCAGTGGCGTGCGGAGACTCCGCCCACCGACAGTGGCGCCATGACGTCCGAGTGCCGGATCGGAGGGCGGCCTGATGGCCCACCACGGCTTCTCCACCGACCACGACCTCGACGACTTCGACCCGAACGGGTTCACCAGCGAGGCCACCACCGCGCCGCAGCGTGAGGTGGATCGCGAGGGGCGACGCGAGGGCGATCCCGTCCGAGACGGCCAGCGACCGATGACTCGACGGTCCTCTCGTGCTCCGGTCGAATCGGGGGCTGACTGGGCCGCCGAGCTTGGTGGCGGGCCAGCATCGGCGGCGACCAGGACGGCACCGGGATCTTGTGCGTCGCTGCTGCCGGGCGTGCCAGGGCAGCCGGGCGGGACCGGTGCGCCGGACGGCGCGGGGCCGTCAACGGGCGAAACAGCGGGTGATCCCGTCCCGACGTTGTTCACCCCGGCCCAGGCGGCGGACCTGTTGCAGGTGCCGGAGTCGTGGCTGCGCCGTCGGGCGGCCCGCCGCCTGGTGCCGTGCACGTTCCTGGGCAAGCACCTGCGCTTCTCCCGCGCCAACCTCGACCAGATCCTGGCCGACGCCGCCCGCCCCGCGACAACCAGCCCGCGCGCCGCGTCCGGCGCCAGTGCTGCGCCCCGGCGCAGGGGCCGCCCGCCTGCCCGAGCCCGAATTGAGGTCCGTCGACCCGATGCGGGGAAACGCACACGTTCTTCTGGCGCGTGAACACAGTTGGGTTGCGTTTTTCCGTCCACAGAGCGTCCATATGGCCGTGCCGCATTTCCGGCACGGTCATATTCACTCTTTTCTTGAAAGTGAGCCGACCATGTCTTGGGTAGAAAAGCATCGAGGCAGTTTCCGTGTCCGATATCGACTTGACGACGAAACAATCTTCACCGAGAACGGGTTCGCCGACCAGGACGAGGCGGACAACCGCGCGGCTGACGTGGAGTCCGACCAGCGACGACGCCGCTTCGTCGACCCCCGGCTGGCGCAGACCACGATCGACGAGTGGATTCGCCAGTGGTCAGAGGCGCACCGTGTCGCCGACATCACTTGGGCGACGTATGACTCTCACATCCGCAACCACATCCTGCCCCGCTGGTCCGGCACCGCGCTGGGAGATTTTCAGCGGATCGCGGTGAAGGGGTGGGTGAACAAGACACTCCGGGCGAACATGGCCGACAAGAGCGCGCAGGACATCCTCGTGTTGTTCTCGATGATTCTCGGGGAAGCCGTCGACGAGGGACTGATCGGCTCGAATCCGTGCCGGAAGCTGCGGATCAATTTCGACGACCGCCCGGAGCGGCCCCACGCGGCCACCGACGAGGTCGACGCGCTGGCCGGGCGGATGTCACCGGACAACGGGCTGATGACGATCACCGACGCCTACACCGGGCTGCGGTGGGGCGAGATTGCCGGGTTGCAGTGGATCCGCGTCTACCTCGACGACGAGACGCCGCGCATCGAGGTCGACCCGAAGTTCGGCGCGCTGCACGAGGTGCGGGGCAGGCTGGAACTCGGCCCGCCGAAGACCCCGGCCAGTGCCCGGACGGTGTACCTGCCGCCGTTCCTGGTCGAGGAGCTGCGGGCGCACCGGGACCGCAACCCCGACTCCGAGTTCGTGTTCACCGGGGTCAACGGCGGGCTGCACCGGCGGTCGAACTTCCGCCGCCGGATGTGGCTGCCCGCGCTGGCCGGAGATGAGAAGAAGGGCTGGTCACCGCTGAACGAGGAGCTGCACTTTCATGACCTGCGTCACACGCATGAGACGTGGTTGGTCGAGGACCACGTGCCTCGGATCATGCGGCTGGTGCGGCTCGGCCACAAGCGCAAGGATGTGGACGATCTGTACTCGCACATCACGGATCAGATGATCGAGGAGACCCTCCAGGCCCTCCAGCAGCGGTGGGAGCAGGATGGTGGGTGGACCTGGACCGAAACCCCCGCTGTGGAGCCAGAAGCGGCATGACCTCTTCGGATCGGGGATTGTGGTCAGGAGACCGTGCTCCCCATTTGCTCCCCACAATCACAGACGGCCCGCCGATGAAGATCATCGACAGGCCGTCTGAGCTGGGAAAACATACTGTGGGCGATGCAGGGATCGAACCTGCGACCTCTTCGGTGTGAACGAAGCGCTCTCCCCCTGAGCTAATCGCCCTTCGCTACCGTTCCTGGCGGCGTGTAAACAACAATACAGGATCAGGACGGGGTGACGCAGCGGGGTCATGTTCGCTGACTCTGCGCGGCCAGCGGTGCTCGAGCCAACACTGACCGTGGACACCCCGACTAGGGAGATTACGCACGTCCAACATTCGCAGGAATGCGCTACCTGGCGCGATCCCCACCCGTCATGATGGACTGGGAGACGATCGAGGGGCCTTCGGCTACGGAATGGAGTGATGCGGTCGCACCATGCAACAGCCTTGACCCAGAAGAGTGACGTTCAAGCAAAACATACGCGACGCTGCTCACTTTGACGTCACAACGGAGTAGCTCGGTCGTTTCCTGACCGGGGAAGGAGCAGGAGGGGTACGACGATGCGAAACGACCACGTGACACTACGCGCAACTGCAGTTTTCGATCTGCTGGCGCCACGGTGTCCTGCGGTGCCTGTCCGGGTGGAGTTGCGCTACGACACCCGCGACCCATATGCGGTGGTTGCCGCTTTCCGGACCGGCAAGGCCGGCTGGGTGGAGTGGGTCTTTGCCCGCGATCTACTCGCGGACGGCCTGATCGCGGCCGCAGGCGAAGGAGATGTCCGAATTCGTCCTTCGGCAGACGATCCCGAGGTGGTCGTCGTCGAACTGAACTCGCCATCCGGACACGCGGTGTTCGAGGCCTCGGCCCAGGAGTTCGCCGACTTCCTGGACCGGACCTACGACGTCGTGCTGCCGGGCAACGAGCATCTCTGGGTCGATCTCGACGATGCGCTCGCGCAGATGATCCCGAACGACCGGGGCTGATCATCACTGCCGGGGTGCCCATCAGATCCACTTAGGGCACCCCGATTTGGAGCCCGGCAGGGGCTTCCGATAAAGTTCTCCATGCGTCACAGAGAAGCCATCAAGCCAAAGCGTGACAAGCAATGCGGACGTAGCGCAGTTGGTAGCGCATCACCTTGCCAAGGTGAGGGTCGCGGGTTCGAATCCCGTCGTCCGCTCGGTAGCGGCCCTTCACGGTCCAGGTTCGTCTCCTGCGAGGACTTGGGTCTTCAGGGAACGGCGGAGTGGCCGAGTGGTTTAGGCAAGGGCCTGCAAAGCCCTGTACGCGGGTTCGATTCCCGCCTCCGCCTCGGGTGATTAGCTCAGTGGGAGAGCGCTACCTTGACACGGTAGAGGTCACTGGTTCAATCCCAGTATCGCCCACCAAAACAGCCTTACTCGAACCATGGTCCACTACTGACCAGGCGAGTAGGTCTGTAGCGGTAAGATCAGTTAGCGCAGGCCCGTCCGACAGGACGGGCCTGTTGCTTTCTTGCTCCTGCTCGTCCCAGCTCAGCGTGTCGCTGCGCCGGTAGAACGTCCGGCTCCGCTCCTCAGCGGCGATCAGGTCTCCCAGCCCGTCTGTCAGGTCGTGGGCACTGACGACGGTTATGTCCCGCATGTCCAAGTACAACTTCGAGAAGATGACTTTGGTGAGGGCGTGCTTCA
>CAJCJE010000112.1 GCA_903970565.1 Candidatus Melainabacteria bacterium
CGGTGAGCAGGTCGCGCATCCCGCAGGCATACGCTGCGGCGGCGTAGTCGGCCCTCGGTTTGTCCGAACCGCCGTGGCCGAGCAGGTCGGGCGCGATGACGGTGAAGTGCTCGGCAAGCGCGGCGAAAACATGCAACCAGGTTCGTGAACTGTCCCCGATGCCGTGCAGCAGAAGCAGGGTCGGCCCGTGCCCGGCCATTCGGAAGGCCCGCCGATAGCCGTGCACCACCCGGTATTGCGGCTCGACATCCTCGAAAGCCGGCACCGAACCGGATTCGGTGTCATTGTCGGACGCAGGAACGCGCTCCTCGGGTGGAAACGGGCGCTGCGCCGAGACGTCCGCGATGTTCTCGACCATGCGCACCTCCATCAGGATCGGCCGGAGACGGCCGGCGCACCGGGAACGGGGCGATGACGGCGTCGACTCCAGCAAAGACCTCGTTGTTGTCAACGGCGTTTCCGCCAGGTTGCGGCTGGCCCTCACCCGATCTGGCACCGCCCCTGATCTGGCACCTCAACCGATCGTGGGGCTGGGCGCCTACCAAGGAAACGTCCACATCGGACTGCACGTGAACGCGACGGCACTGTCCGACGTCGATCAGCCGCGTGCCGCGATCCCGGCCGCAGTGGTCACCCGGTCGGCTTCGGCCGCCAGCCCGGCGCTGACCAGGGCCGAGGTCCGGCCGAGCGCGAGTATCAGGTAGCCGGGACCGTCCAGCGGCAGGACGGCGCTGATCAGCGTCGGGGTCCGGTCCGCGCGTTCGGCGACGGCCGGCAGGTCGCGGCCGGCGACCAGCAGGCTGCCGAACACGCGGAAGCCGCCGCTGCCGGCCGGCCCGGACAGCGCGGGGTCCGCGCCGTCCAGCACGGTCTCGGTGTCCATCAACAGCTCACCGCCGACGGTCACCGTGAGCCGCCCCCGGTACCGGCCGCCGGGTTCACCGACCCGGCCGAGCAGAACCTGTTCGCGCAGCACCAGCCAGGCCGTGGAATCGAGGTCGACCCGCAGGTGGCTGCGGTAGTCCGCACCCGCGCAGACCACCGTCGGCTCGGGTCGCCAGTCCAGATCGGCGCCGGCCGCGACGGTCGCGGACAGCTGCCAGCTCGCCGGTTCCGGACCCGGCCCCGGCTGCGCGACCGTGGCGGCGGCCGATCGAACCGCCAGGTCGGCCCCGGGACCGACCCGGACGTCCAGGCGCAGTTCGTCGCCGCCCAGCGGTCCGCCGGCGGCCTGCACCAGGTGCATCCGGCCGGGACCGGTCGGCCGCAGCGCGATCGGCGCACAGTCCCGCCACCGGGTGCGCCCCCGCTCGACGTCCAGGCCGGCCAGGGCCTTCATCGACGCCGGGGGTTCATGCTCGATGCGCGGTCAGCGACCGGCGCACCCAGTCGAGCACCGGTGCCACGCCGTGCTCGGCGCGCAGCGAGATCAGCACGGTCGGCCGGTCGCCGCGTTGCGCGGCCGAGTCGTTGCGCATCACGTCGAGGTCGGCGCCGACCAGCTCGGCGAGGTCGATCTTGTTGATGACCAGCAGGTCGGATCGGGTGACACCGGGACCGCCCTTGCGCGGCACCTTGTCCCCACCCGCCACGTCGACGACGAAGATCTGCCGGTCGATCAGGCCGTAGCTGAAGGTCGCGGTCAGGTTGTCGCCGCCGCTTTCCACCAGCACCAGGTCGGGATCGTGCAGCCGCTCCAACTCCTCGACCTCGTCGAGGTTGGCGGTGATGTCGTCGCGGATCGCGGTGTGCGGACAGCAACCCGTGCGCACCGCGCGAATCCGTTCGTCGGCGAGCACCCCGTTGCGGCGCAGGAAATCCGCGTCCTCGGTGGTGTAGATGTCGTTGGTCACCACGACCACGGACAGTTCGGTGGACAGGGCCCGGCACAGCGCGGCGACCAGTGCGGTCTTGCCGCCGCCGACCGGTCCGCCGATGCCGATCCGCAGGGCCCGGCCGCGTGGTCGGGCGGCCGGGAGCACGGTCTGGGTTTCTTCACGATGCAAAGAGGGTCACCTCCTGTTGGGCGTGCTCGGCAGCCAGCAGTTCGGTCAGCGGAGCGCTCACCGCCGCCAGTGCCGAGGGATCGTCGCTGGTCACCGCGATCTCGGCGGCCAGCACCGCCTGCCGCGCGATCTCCGCGCCGGGGCCGCCGACCGCTGCCTGCACGGCCGCGACGGCAAGTGGGTCGAGGCCGAGCAGGCGGATCGCGGCCGAGCAGGCGCCGCCGAGCAGATGGTGCACGGCGAGGCCGGCCGCATCGAGCGCGCTCCCGCCACCGGCCGAGGTCGCCGCACCGAGCACGAGCGGCTGGTGCGGTCGACCGAGCTGTCGCAGCCCGGCGGGCACCGGCCACATGCCGGCGACCGTGCGCAGCAGCGCGCCGCCCTGCAACCGGGATGCCGTGCGCAGCGCCGCCGAGGGAATCCGCGCGGACAGCGCCCGGTCCCAGCGGCGCCAGTCCGCGTCATCGTCGAGCAGGCAGGCGACGGCGGCGAACCCGGCGAGGACCGGGGCCGTGGTGCACAGCCGGCCGCGCAGGAACAGCTCCAGATCATCCACAGTGGACAGAAAGCCGGCCGCGACGGTCGTCTCGACCCCACCGGAGTGCGCGTGTCCGCCGTTGGGCAGCCGGGAGTCGGCCAGCAGCAGGACGGCGAGGGCGGTCATCAGAACAGGAAATAGCGTTGGGCCATCGGCAGTTCGGTCACCGGCTGCGGCGTGACCAGATCGCCGTCGATGGTGACCGCGAAGGTGTTCGGGTCGACCTCGATCCTGGGCAGCGCGTCATTCTGCGGCAGGTCCGACTTGCCGAGCGAGCGGGTGTTCTTGACCCCGACCAGTTTCCGCCGCACCGCGAGCCGGTCGGCCAGGCCGTCCTCGATCG
>CAJCJE010000113.1 GCA_903970565.1 Candidatus Melainabacteria bacterium
CGCGTCCGGCCCCGGCGGCGGCCAGGACTAGCCACCGGACGCACGAGCCGGCGCGGCGCGGCCCGCGGGACCACGCCGAGTGTGGCTGACCGAAACTCCAGGAGCCGTTGGCTGACCGAACGGCTGAGAGGGCTGTCCCGGCGACCGGGCCTCCGGTCGCCGGGACACCCACCGCCTCAGCGGAGATCAGTCCCTCTGGACCACTGTCAACAGCGCGAAGATGCCGCCGATCACCGGCCGGGCCTGGAAACCGACCTGATCACCGGAGATCGTGTCGTACCAGTCGGAGAAGGGCACCCGTGAGGGCGAGGTGTTGGCGAAGTCGTAGACGTCCTCGATGAGATGCTGGCTGACCTTCTTGTTGTTGTGCTGCCAGGCCGCCGTCCACATCTCCCAGTCGGTCTTGGTGTAGGAGTGGCGCAGGTCGAGAGGCACGCCGTACTGGTTTTCGTGCGCCAGGTACCAGTTGCCCTCCCGCGCGGCCACGACCGTGGTGACCAGGCCGGTGCCCAGCAGGGTGTCCGGGTAGCCGTTGTACTTCAGGCTCCAGGTGTCCGGCTGGTCGTAGGCGAGTTTGAGGTTGGTGTTGGTGGTGTCCTGGGCCTTGACCGCCCACTGCGAGATGTAGCTCTGCGCGGTGCTCAGGTAGCTGGCCGAGTCGGCGGCGTTGCCGGCGGCGGTGGAGATCTGGCTCATCGCGCCGAGGCCGATGATGCCCTTCAGCGCCAGGTTCACGCTGTGCGCGATGAAACCGGTGAAGTCGTCGGTCTGGTTCTGGTAGCCGGGATCGAGCGCGTTGGCGACCAGATAGTCCGCCCAGCCCTTGAGGACGGCGTAGTGCGCTGACGCGAAGGCGCTGGCCTGGGCGGCGGGGAGTCGGGCGATGTAGGCGGCGGACATGATGAGCATGTTCGCCGACTCCTCGACCGGCATCGGTTCGGAGTTGCCGGGGTTGAGGCCGCTGGCGTTCGGGTAGCTGGCACCGAGGTCGTGCTCGGCGTAGTCCTGGTTCCAGCCTCCGTTCTCGGCGAAGTCCAGCATCGGTGCCAGCAGCAGCCCGAGGTAGTTGGGGTCGAGGTAGACGAAGGCGGGCGAACCAGGATAGGTCACGTCCACTGTGGACACGTTGCCGTCGCTGGAGATCTCCTTGAGGAATGCCCACGGCTGGCCGTCGCGCAGCACGAGTTCGGTCGCGCCGTAGACCTGCCGCGGCGCCAGGGTGCACAGGGCCGCGTACTTGGCGCCACCGGCCGCCGTCGCCTCGGTCTTGATCTTGGCGTCCAGGGCGGTCGCCCTGGACGTCGCGGCGGCGAAGTCGCTGTGGAAGAAGACGGCCATGTCCTCCCAGGTCGGCCAGTAGGACGTCCACAGCGGTGCCAGATCGGTACCCAGGTAGCTCAGCGCCGGGTTGCGGATGTGCCCGATGGACACCACGAACGGCGCGCTGGCGGCCTTCACGCTGCCCAGGTCCAGGCTCAGGCCCAGGACCGGCCAGCGGTTGTTGACCGCGCGCGGCTGGTCCGGGTCGACCACGTTGCCGAGCACGCCGGAGCCGACGACCGAGCCACGCACGATCTGGTCCTCGCCGATCTCCCAGGTCAGGCCGGCTCGATCCGGGGTGTTCCAGATGACCGTGCCCCAGGTGGCCATGTCGCCGTTCTCGGCCAGCACCTGCGGGTTGGCCGGGGTGATGGACAGCGAGCGCACCGAGGAGTTGTCCTCGGCCGTCCAGTTGACCAGGGTCGACACGTCGTTGGCCGACCATTCGCCGGAGATGTCCATGTACAGGGTGACCTGGTGGGCCTTGCCGTCGGCGCTGGAGGCGACAATGGACACATAGGACAGTGGCATGGACTGGCGGCGGACGTCGCCCGGTTCGACCGGGGACAGGAAGGTGACCACCAGTTTCACCCCGCCGCCGGTGAGGGTGAAGATGGATCTCGTGCTGGTGACGGTCAGTCCGGTCTGCGTCATGGCTTGCAGCGCCGGCTGATTCGCCAGGCTCGGGCTGCCCATGAACACGTACGTGGTGCCGTCGACCCTGGCCAGGCCGCACATCCCGGTCACGTGCCCGGTCCAGAAGCTGGCCCAGGTGCCCGGCAGCGTGTCGTCGGTAAGCCAGGAACTCAGGTACGGGGAGCGAACCACAAGCGGGGTCGCCGGCGGCCGGATCGGATCGAAGGTGGAGGCGACCAGCGGCTTGACCGCCGAGGCCGCCGGGCCGGCCGAGGCGCCGGTGGCCAGGATCGGCAGCGCGGCGAGGGAGAGCCCGGCCGCGCCGGAGAGCTTCAACAGGTCGCGCCGGGAGAGCCCGGTGCGGTTGAACGGGTTGTGATCAGCGGAGTCCTGACGTGATTCACTCATCGACACCTCCATGTGTCCGGGTGATTCGTGCGAGGCGATTCCTTGCTGAGCTACGCCTGCCTCGTCGACCGTCGACCGTCGTTAGGTGATTCGACGAGCCCGACTGAGATAGGTCTGCAGCAGCACCACAACGGCGAGGAACGCACCGTTCACGGCTGCTGAAGCGGATGAGCCGTACTGCGAGATGTACTGGCCGATGAGGTTCTGGATCACCGCGAGCAGCAGTACCCCGGCCACCGTGCCCAGGACCGAGCCGGCTCCGCCGGACAACAGCGTGCCGCCGATCACGGTGACCGCGATGGCGGTCAGCTCGTAGCCGACACCGATGTCGGTGACACCGGAACCGAGCCGGGAGGCGTTGAGCATTCCGGCGACGCCGGCGAGCACCGCCGAGAGCACGTACACCCACACCTTGGTACGGCGCACCGCAACGCCCATCAGGGTGGCCGCGTTCTCGTTGCCGCCGACCGCGAACACGTTGTGCCCGAAGCGGGTTCTGGCCAACAGGATGCCGCCGAGGACGAACAGGACCGCGACGGTGATGATCGGCGCCCAGGTGCCCTGGCCGAACTGGTTGAACAGCGACCCGCCCGGTACCACGTAGGTGCTCTGCCCCTCGTGGCTGATGGCCTGCAACAGGCCGCGCGCGCCGAGCATCCCGGCCAGGGTGACGATGAACGGCGCCATGCCGGCCCGCGCCACCATCAGTCCCTGGGCCAATCCGATCAGCGCGGCCACCCCGATCGGCAGGACGAGCGCCAACAGGAGTCCGCCGTGGGAGGCGCCGTAGGCGGCGAGTACGCCGCCGAGGGCGAACACCGAGCCGACCGAGAGGTCGATACCCCCGGAGATGATCACGAAGGTCATACCCAGCGCCAGCAGCGCCGGATAGGCGTTGCCGACCAGGATGCTGGTGATGTTCGCGCCGGAGGCGAAACCCGGCGAGACGATCGAGGAGATCACCACGACCAGCACGAGTACCGCGATGGCGCCCTGGTTCTGGACCAGGGACAGCAGCCGTTCCCGCCGGCTGGGCGGCACGACCGCCGACGGCGCCGGGGTGTCCGGTGTGGTGGTCACCGACTGGGTGGTGGTCATCGCCCGCTCCGATCGCGTGCCGCGTACACCGCGAGGCAGATGATCACTGCTTCGGCGATCTGCGCGTAGGAGTTCGGCACGTCGTGCTGGATCAGCGTCGCCGAGAGCAACTGCATGAACAACGCGCCGGCAACGGTGCCGACCACCTTGATCCGGCCGCCGGTCAGTGGTGTCCCGCCGACGACGACCGCGGTGATCGCGGCGAGTTCGATGTTCAGGCCCTGGTTGGCCGGGTCGGCCTCGGCGCCGTGGCCGACCAGCAGCACCCCGGCCAGCGCCGAGAGCACCCCGGAGATGATGTACACCAACAGCAGGACCCGCCGCACCGGCAGCCCGGCCAGTGCGCTGGCCGCGCGGTTGTCGCCGACCGCGACCAGTTGCCGGCCGAAGGTGGAGCGGCGGACCACGAACAGCACCAGCAGCACCACGACGATCGCGGCGACCAACATGATCGGCACCCCGAACACGTCGTTGAGGCCGAGCGCGCCGAGCACCGGGTCGTCGACCGGTTTGGCCTGGTTGCCGTTGAAGATCACCGCGATCCCGCGCAGGCCGATCATCATCGCGAGGGTCGCCACGATCGGCTGCACCTTGGCCATCGCGACCATCAGCCCGTTGACCGCGCCGGCCACCGCGCCCCCGACGGCGCACGCCACGATCGCGATGTAGGCGTTGTAGCCGAGATAGAGCGGGATCAGCGCGGCGGACAGGGCGATCACCGCGCCGACCGAGAGGTCGACCCCCTCGGTGGCGATGACCAGAGCCATACCGAGCGAGACGAACAGCGTCGGCACCACCTGGAAGACCTGCACGCGCAGGTCGCCGGTGGACAGGAAGTTGGAGTTCAGCGCGGTGTCCACCGCGACGAGTAGCACGATCGCCGCGTACGCGCCGTAGTCGCGCAGCCAGGACAACAGCCGGGCGCGGTCCACGCCCCTGCTGATGACCCCCGTGTCGCTACTGATCGCGCTCACCTCCATCGGTTCGGGAGTCCGGCGAACCGGCTTCGGGATCGGTCACCGGGGAGTCGGCGACCGGGCCGGGATCGGTCGCCGCGGCGTCCTCCGGCACTGGTTCGCTGGCCAGGGCCTGGAGCAGTTCGGGTTCGCTGACCTGGTCCCCGGCCAGTTCGGTGACCGGGGCGCCGTCGCGCAGCACCAGGACCCGGTCGGAGCCCTCGATGAGTTCCTCCAGTTCGGAGGAGATCAACAGCACCCCCAGGCCTTCCTCGGCGAACTCGTCGATGAGTTTCTGCACCTCGGCCTTTGCGCCGACGTCGATGCCACGGGTCGGCTCATCCAGCAGCAGCACCTTGGGATGCAGGCACAGCCAGCGCGCCAGCAACACCTTCTGCTGGTTGCCACCGGAGAGTTCGGAGATCTTCTGGTCCGGACTGGCCGCCTTGATCCGCAGCCGGTCCATGAAGTAGTCCACGATCTCGTTCTGTTTGCTGGTGGACACCAGGCCGAACCGTGACAGGCGCGGCAGCGCGGCGAGCACGAGGTTCTGCCGCACCGACAAACTCGGGATCAGGCCCTCGGCCTTGCGGTCCTCCGGCAGCATGACCACCCCGGCGCGCACCGCTTCGGCCGAGGTGCCCCGGCGCAGTCGCCTGCCGTCGACGGTCACCGTGCCGGTGTCGCGCCTGAGGCCGCCCGCGATGGCCTTCGCGGTCTCGCTGCGACCCGAGCCGAGCAGACCGCCGAGGCCGAGCACCTCGCCGGGCCGGATGGCCAGCGAGACGCCGTGCAGTTTGGGCCGCACGCTCAGGTCCTCGGCGGTCAGCACCGGTTCGATGTCCTGCGTGCTGTCGTGTTCGCCGAACGCGGTGACGCCCTGACGGCGCAGCAGCGAGACGTCCCGGCCCAGCATCAGCGACACCAGCCGCAACCGGTCCAGTTCGGCCAGTTCGCCGGTGTGCACGACCGTGCCGTCGCGCAGCACGGTGACGTCGTCGCAGATGGTGTACAGCTCGTCGAG
>CAJCJE010000114.1 GCA_903970565.1 Candidatus Melainabacteria bacterium
GGTCGAATCCGATCTTCGGCGGAAGTTCCCCGCCGCCACTCCCCGCCCTGCCGATAACCTGCTTCCATGACTGAGCGAGACTGCTTGTTCTGCGACATCGTCGCCGGGAAGATTCCGGCCACCGTGGTCAACAAGACCGACCGCACCCTCGCCTTCCGGGACATCAATCCACAGGCCGCCACGCACGTCCTGGTCGTCCCGACCGAGCACCACGAGGACGCCGGCGTGCTCGCCGCCGCCGATCCCGGCCTGCTCGCCGAGGTGCTCACCGCGGGCGTCGAGGTCGCCAGGGCCGAGGGGATCGTCGAGACCGGCTACCGGTTCGTCTTCAACACCGGCCCGGACGCGGGGCGAACCGTGTTCCACGCCCACCTGCACGTGCTCGGCGGCGAACAGCTCGGTCTGTTCGGCCGGCTCGGCCGCTGACCGCCCAGCCACTGTTCGGGCTGGTCAGAGCCTTGGCCAGGCCACGTGTCGAGCCCGAACCGTGACCTCGCCGACCCGGTGGCCGGCATTTCTTCGATGCGTGCCGTCGGTGTGGGCCGCTAGCATCGGAAGGGTCCGACCAACCGGGCGGATCGACAGCCAGCGACGAAGACGGCGTGCATACGCAGGAAGTAGGCCCGAGCGCACGTGTCCGGCACCACACAAGGTGGAGCTACCCGATCCGCGCAGGCGCGGTCGGAGACCACCGCAGCGGTCCCCAACGGGACGAGCAATGGTTCAGCACAGTCCGGCTCCGCACCGGCGGACTCGGCCCAGGCAGACGCGCAGACCGCCTCCTCGCGGTTCACCGTGCCCGATGGCGCCGTGCTCACCCTGCTCGGTTCGCGGGATGAGAATCTCCGCCTCGCCGAGGACCTCCTCGCCGCCGACGTGCACGTGCGCGGCAATGAGGTCACCCTCTCCGGCGCACCCGCCGACGTCGCCTTCGCCGAACGGGTGTTCGCCGAACTGGTGACCCTGGCCGGGCGTGGCCAGCAGGTCGGCCCGGACACCGTCCGGCGCACCGTCGCCATGCTCTCGGCCGGCACGGCCGAGTCGCCGGCCGAGGTGCTCAGCCTGGACATCCTGTCCCGCCGGGGCCGCACCATCCGGCCCAAGACGCTCAACCAGAAGCGCTACGTAGACGCCATCGACGCGCACACGATCGTCTTCGGCATCGGCCCGGCCGGTACCGGCAAGACCTATCTCGCGATGGCCAAGGCGGTGCAGTCGCTCCAGGCCAAGCAGGTCAGCCGGATCATCCTGACCAGGCCGGCGGTGGAGGCGGGCGAGCGGCTCGGGTTCCTGCCCGGCACGCTGTACGAGAAGATCGACCCGTACCTGCGCCCGCTCTACGACGCGCTGCACGACATGATCGACCCGGACTCGATTCCCCGGCTGATGCAGGCCGGCACGATCGAGGTGGCGCCGCTGGCTTACATGCGTGGGCGGGCGCAGCCCTACGACGCGCAGGTGCTGACTCCGGACGGCTATCGCCCGATCGGCTCGCTTCAGGTAGGCGATCTGGTCATCGGCTCGAACGGCCGGCCCACCCCGGTACTCGGGATCTATCCGAGGGGCGTGCGGGATGTCTACCGCGTGACAACTCAGGACGGTGCGTCGACCGTCTGTTGCGGCGAACACCTGTGGACGGTCCAGACTCCGGAGGACAGGCGCGCCGGAACAGCGCGGACGATCGAGACACGGGAGATGATCGGCCGGCTGCGTCGGGGCTGGATCCGTCGCTACGAGCTGCCCCTCGTCGAGCCGGTCGAACTCGTACCGCAGGATGTCCCGATTGACCCGTATGCCCTGGGGTTGTTGCTGGGTGATGGCTGTCTCGCGACGGCCACGACCCCGAGCTTCGCCACTGCCGATCCTGAGCTGGCCGACGCTCTGCAAGCGGCCTTCAGCGGTATCGGGCTCCGGCACAAGGCGCCCTACGACTACGTGCCGCGACACCCGGATGGCGGGCGCGGCGGTCTCCGCATCGCCAATCCGGTCACGGTCGCGGTGCGCGAACTCGGTCTGGCCGGCACCCGCTCGTCGACCAAGTTCGTACCCGAGCCGTATCTACTCAACTCGGCGTCGGTTCGGCTCGCTGTGCTGCAAGGGTTGCTGGACACCGATGGCGGACCGGTTTCCCAGCGTGGACATACCTGTCGAGTCCAGTACTCGACCACCTCGTCGCGATTGCGCGATGACGTCATCTTCCTGGTCCGTTCGCTCGGTGGTGTGGCCTATTGGCGGACTCGTGTGGCCGAGGGACGCCCGCCGGGGAAAGCGCGCGGAGGAGACGTTGCCCACTGCCACGACTCCTACGTGCTTGAAATCCGGCTGCCAGAGAGTGCACCTCCCTTCCGGTTGGCACGAAAGCAGGCTGCCTACCAAGCGATGGGTGGCGGCCGTCCGATGCGGTTCGTCGACAGCATCGAACATATTGGTCAGCAGGACACGTTGTGTATCCAGGTCGCGGCCGCGGACTCGCTGTACGTCACCGACGACTTCCTGGTCACCCACAACACGCTCAATGACGCGTTCATCATCCTGGACGAGGCGCAGAACACCACGCCCGAGCAGATGAAGATGTTCCTGACGCGCCTGGGCTTCGGTTCCAAGATCGTGGTCACCGGTGACGTCACCCAGGTCGACCTGCCCGGCGGGCAGCGCAGTGGGCTGCGCATCGTGCGGGAGATCCTCGGCGGCATCGACGACGTCAACTTCTCCACCCTGACCAGCCAGGACGTGGTCCGCCACCAACTGGTCGGGGACATCGTGGACGCCTACGAGCGCTGGCAGAACCAGCAGGACGCGCTGGAGGTCGGCAACGACACCCGCTCGGCCGGCAACGGCAACCGTCGTCGCGGGCGCTGAACGGCCGGGTGAGACAGTAAGCGTCGTGAGTATCGAGATCGCCAACGAATCCGGGGTCGGCGTCAACGAGACATCGATTGTCGCCGCCGCCCGGTTCGCGTTGGACCGGATGGGTGTCAGTCCGCTCGCCGAGCTGTCCGTGCTGCTCGTCGAGCTGGACGTGATGGCCGACCTGCACGAGCGATGGATGGACCTGGAAGGCCCCACCGACGTGATGTCCTTCCCGATGGACGAGCTGGACTCCGCCCGCCGGCCGGACGCCGCCGACGCGG
>CAJCJE010000115.1 GCA_903970565.1 Candidatus Melainabacteria bacterium
ACACCATCACCGCCACGGACCGGCAAGGACGAGCGCGACGCGGGTCAGCGCGCGTAGGTCGGGATGAGCACGGCCCTGGCCAGGGTGTGGAACGCCAGGTTGAAGCCGACCACGGCCGGGCTCGCGCTGCCATCGACGCCCAGATTCTCCGCATCGACCGCGTGCACGGCGAAGTAGTAGCGGTGCGGCCGGTCGCCCTCGGGGGGCGCGGCGCCGCCGAAGGCGTTGGCGCCGAAGTCGGAGCGGACGTGGAAGGCACCGGCCGGCAGGCTCGCGTCTTCCCTGCCGGCGCCGGTCGCGAGTTCGGTCACCGAGGCGGGGATGTCCACCGCCACCCAGTGCCAGAAACCGGACCCGGTCGGGGCGTCCGGGTCGTAGCAGGTGACCACGTAGCTCTTGGTGCCCTCCGGGGCGCCGGACCAGCTCAGCTGCGGCGAGATGTTGTCCCCGCCCGCGCCCATGCCGTCGAACACCTGCGCCTTGGACAGCGGCTGCCCGTCCTGTACGTCGTTCGAGGTGACCGTGAACGACGGGACGGCCGGCAACATGCTGTAGGGGTCCGGGGGAACCGGTCGGTCCAGGTTCATCTTGTTCCTTCCGCGGGTACTTGCTGACGCGATCACTCGCGTCCACTCTTGCACTGTCCTCGACATCGCCGAGGTCCGCACCAACCCCCGACCAACCACCGAACAAGAACCAACCCCCGACCAACCACCGAACAAGAGACGTGACGTTGGACGCCGGAGCGGAATGAGCCGATAACGCCTGGTGACAATAAGTACCAATTGTGCACTGATCGGTTCGTGAGATCGAGCATGTGTCACCCTGTTGGCGGTACACGACAGCGGGAATGTCCTTCGGTCGCGGGGATCGGGTCCTCGATGGTGGGGCAGAACAAACCTGTTCGAGCAGGAGGAACCTGGCATGGAACGCCCCGACCGGCCTCTGGCGCCCGACCAGTCCCTGGTACCCATGCGGCCCTTCGACAAGGTGGACGTCGACCGTCCCTCCTCCGCCCGCATCTACGACTACTTCCTCGGCGGCGCGCACAACTTCGAGGTCGACCGGGAAGCCGCCGTCGCGCTCCAGCAGGCGCACCCGGCGATCGGGCTCGGGATGCGGGCCAACCGGTCCTATCTGCGCCGCGCGGTGTCCTTCCTGACCTCGGCCGGCATCGACCAGTTCCTCGACCTCGGCTCCGGCATCCCCACCGTCGGCAACGTGCACGAGATCGCCCAGCGCACCAACCCGGACGCGCATGTCGTCTACGTCGACCTCGAACCGATCGCGGTGACCCACGGCAACACCATCCTGGCCGGCAACGACCGCGCCGTCGCCATCCACGCCGACCTGCGCAGGCCGGCGGAGGTGCTCGATCACCCGGACACCAAGGCCATGCTCGACCTCGAACGGCCGATCGCGCTGATCGTGGCCGGCGTGTTGCAGTACGTCTCCGACGCCGACGACCCGGCCGGCGTCATCGCCGGCTACACCGACCGGCTCGTGCCCGGCAGCTACCTGGCCATGTCGCATCCCTCCCAGGATGATCTGACTCACGAACGCAAGGCCGGCACGAGCACCGTCGGGACCGTCTACGACCGCACGGCCACCCCCTTCACCTACCGGACCAGGTCCCGGTTCGAGGCCCTGTTCACCGGCCTTGACCTGGTCGAACCCGGTGTCGTGCACATGTGGTCCTGGCACGCCGACGCCGACGGCGAACACAACGAACTCGATGGCCGATTGACCGGATTCGCCGGAGTTGCCCGCCTGCCCTGACCGTTAGCATGACCTGGAAGTAGCTCGCGGCGCCGGAAAACCTCCCCGCCGACGTCCGGGTTCGCCAGCGGGCCCAGGAAGGATCGCTGTGGCCACGCGCGTTCTGCTGCTCTCCACCGCCGACACCGATCTGCTCGCCGCCCGCAACTGCGGAGCCGACTACCGGGTCGCCAACCCGGCGCGCGTGCGTCCCGAGGCGGTGCCCGGCCTCCTGTCCGGCGTCGACCTCGTCGTGGTCCGGCTGCTGGGCGGCCGGCGGGCGTGGGAAGCGGGCCTGGCGGCGGTACTGAGCGCCGGCCTGCCCACCGTCTGCCTCGGCGGTGAGGCCATCGCCGACCCGGAGCTGATGTCCGCCTCCACCGTGCCGGTCGGCGTGGCCACCCAGGCGCTGGCGTATCTGGTCGAGGGCGGCGCGGAGAACCTGCGCGCGCTGGCCGACTTCCTGTCCGACACCGTGCTGCTCACCGGCGAGGGATTCGCCCCGCCCCGGCCGATGCCGACCTACGGCGTGCACGGCGACCCGGCCCTCGATCCGAGCCGGCCGACCGTCGGCGTGGTGTTCTACCGGGCGCACGAACTGGCCGGCAACACCGCCTTCGTCGACGCGCTGAGCGCGGCCATCGACGCGGCCGGCGCCAACCCGCTGCCGGTCTTCTGCGGCTCCCTGCGCGGCCTCGACGACGAGCAGGCCGGCGAACTGCGCGGTCTGCTGGGCCGCTGCGACGCGCTGATCGCCACCGTCCTCGCGGCCGGCGGCGCGGTCGCCGCGTCCGCCAGCGCCGGCGGAGCCGAGGACTCCTGGGACGCCGGGGCGCTGGCCGAACTGGACATCCCGGTCGTGCAGGGCCTCGTGCTCACCTCCTCCCGGCCCGACTGGCTGGCCTCCGATGCCGCGCTCTCGCCGATGGACGCCGGGATGCAGGTCGCCATCCCGGAATTCGACGGCCGGCTGATCGGCGTTCCGTTCTCCTTCAAGGAAACCGGGCCCGACGGCATCGCCACCTACGCCGCCGACCCGGAACGCGCCGCCCGCGTCGCCGGTATCGCGACCCGGCTCGCGGCCCTGCGCCGGGTGCCGAACGCGGAGAAGAAACTCGCCATCGTGCTGTCGTCCTATCCGACCAAGCACTCCAGGGTCGGCAACGCGGTCGGCCTGGACACACCCGCCTCGGCGGTCGCGCTGTTCCACGCGCTCGCCGAAGCCGGCTACGACCTCGGCGACCTCGATCCGTCCACAGTGGACGGTGATGCGCTGGTGCACCGGCTGATCGCCTCCGGCGGCCACGACGTCGAATGGCTGACCGAGGACCAGATGGCCCAGGCCGCCATCCGCATCCCCGCCGCCGACTACCAGACCCTCTTCGCCGACCTGCCCGACGCACTCCGGGCGAAGATGGTCGAACACTGGGGTCCGCCGCCCGGCCAGCTCTACGTCTCCGACGAGAGGATCTACGTCGCCGCGCTGCGGTTCGGCAACATCATGCTGATGATCCAGCCGCCGCGCGGTTTCGGCGAGAACCCGATCGCCATCTACCACGACCCGGACCTGCCGCCCAGCCACCAGTACCTCGCCGCCTACCGCTGGCTGAACAACGAGTTCGGCGTGCACGCGGTCATCCACCTCGGCAAGCACGGCACGTTGGAATGGCTGCCCGGCAAGGGCTTGGGCCTCTCGGCCGACAGCGCGCCGGACGCCGTACTCGGGGACACTCCGCTGATCTATCCGTTCATCGTCAACGACCCCGGCGAGGGCACCCAGGCCAAACGACGCGGCCACGCCGTCGTCGTCGACCACCTCATCCCGCCGATGGCCCGCGCCGACACCTACGGTGACCTGGCCAAACTCGAACAGTTGCTGGACGAGTACGCCACCGTCGCCGCGCTGGACCCGGACAAGCTGCCCACCCTCCGCGCGCAGGTGTGGGAGCTGGTGACCGCGGCGCGGCTGCACCACGACCTGCACACCGACGCCCAGCCCGACGCGGATGCCTTCGACGACTTCGTGCTGCACATCGACGGCTACCTGTGCGAGATCAAGGACGTGCAGATCCGCGACGGCCTGCACATCCTCGGCCGGGCCCCTCGGGGCGAGGAACTGGTCAACGACGTACTGGCCATCCTCCGGGCCCGTCAGGTGTTCGGCGGCACCGTCGGCGCCCTGCCCGGCCTGCGCGCCGCGCTCGCCGCGCACTTCGGCCTCGACGAACAGGACCTCCTCGCCGAGCCCGGCGCGGCCGTGTCCGCCCCGGCCGCGCTCACCGAGGCGATCGAGGGCCCCGCGCACACCGGTGCCGACGTGATCGACCTGCTCGAACGCCTGGCCAGCGCGCTGGTCACCGGTCTGTCCGAACAGGACTGGACGGCTGCCGCGATCCCCTCGGTGCTTGCCGGGGTCCTGGGTTCACCGGTGCCGGAAGTGGCCGACGTCCTGGCCTTCGCCTGCTCCGAAGTGGTGCCGCGCCTGGCCCGCACCACCGACGAGGTGCACAACGTCCTGCACGCCCTCGACGGCGGCTTCGTCCCGCCCGGCCCGTCCGGTTCGCCGACCCGTGGCCTGGTCTCGGTGCTGCCGACCGGCCGCAACTTCTACTCCGTCGACCCGAAGGCCATCCCGTCCCGCAACTCCTTCGACGTCGGCGCGGCGCTGGCCGACTCCCTGCTGGCCCGGCACCGCGCCGACACCGGCAGCTGGCCGCGCAGCGTCGGCCTCACGGTCTGGGGCACCTCGGCGATGCGCACCCAGGGCGACGACATCGCCGAACTGCTGTGGCTGATCGGCACCCGCCCGAAGTGGGACGATGCCTCTCGCCGGGTAACGGGTTTCGAGGTGGTACCCGTTACCGAGCTGGGTCGTCCCCGGATCGACGTGGTCATCCGGATCTCCGGCTTCTTCCGGGACGCCTTCCCGCACGTGGTGGCGCTGCTGGACGAGGCCGTCAGCACCGTCGCGAAACTCGACGAGTCCGACGAGGACAACTACCTCGCCGCCGCCTACCGGGCCGACCTCGCCGGCCACGGCGACGAACGCCGGGCCAGCACCCGCATCTTCGGCTCCAAGCCGGGTGCGTACGGCGCGGGTCTGCTCCCGTTGATCGACGCGCGGAACTGGCGCGACGACGCCGACCTCGCCGAGGTCTACGCGACCTGGGGCGGCTACGCCTACGGCGCCGGCCTCGACGGCCGGGAAGCCCGCGCGGACATGGAAACCGCGTTCGCGCGCATCCAGGTCGCCGCGAAGAACGTCGACACCCGCGAACACGACATCGCCGACTCCGACGACTACTTCCAGTACCACGGCGGCATGGTCGCGATGGTCCGCTCCCTGACCGGCCAGAACCCCGCCGCCTACATCGGCGACTCGGCCGTCCCGCACGCGGTACGCACCAGAACCCTCGGCGAGGAGACCAAGCGCGTCTTCCGGGCCAGGGTCGTCAACCCGCGCTGGATTGCCGCCATGCAGCGCCACGGCTACAAGGGCGCCTTCG
>CAJCJE010000116.1 GCA_903970565.1 Candidatus Melainabacteria bacterium
CCGGGATACGGGTTCTTGTCCGAGGACCCCCGGCTGGCCGATTTCGTCGATCTCGTCGCCCGCCGCAGCGGGGGCCGGGTGGTCGCGCCCGACCTCGACGGCCTCGGCGCGGCCGTGGTCAGCGACTACCTGCGCGGTCGAGGCCGGCGGCGCTGACCCCTTCCGCAGCGCACGGCCGCCGTATTTCGGATGCGTGATCGATCGGATCGTCGCTAGGTTCGGCCGGTGGATACCGACCGCGCCGGATCGACCGGGACGATCCGGAGGCGGTCCTGGGTGGCGTTGCTGATCGCCCTGGGTGCCGACGATGCCGGCTCCGGCCTGTTCCTGCCGATCGCGCTGCTCTACCTGACGCGCGTGGTCGGGCTGCCGCTGACCACCGCGAGCGCGCTGCTGCGGCCGTTGGCCAGGCGACTGCCGGCGGGCGCCGACCATGCGAATCGGCAGCCGACGGCCGGCTGATCCGCCCGAGCAGGTCGGGCCACGTTTCGGGTTAGATGGAAGTGGCGAGGTAGCCGGCGGTCCGCTCGGGGGAAGAACCATGTTGCTGCGTCTGCACTTTACGGTCGAGGATCTGGCGAAGGTTCACGTCGCGACAAAGCTGGACCCGTTGTGGGAGACGACGCTCGGTCTCCAGCAGTTGACCACCACATCGCGGTCGCCGGCGGTCTACCGGGCCGGGCGGCGGCGAGCCACGGAGTTGGTGCGGGAACGTCAGCTGAGCGGGCTGATCCGGCTGCTGACCACGCTCGTGCCGGACAGCGGCTACTACCCGGACTTCCTCACCCCGCTGGAAGCCGCCGAGGGGCTGGCGGCGGGACTCGACGCGGTGCGGGCCACCCCGCTTCAGAGCGTGCGGCGGGAAGTGCGTCAGCTGGCCGACACCACGACACTGCCCCAGGCGTCCGTGCCGTGGCTGAGGGACCTGATGCGCGGCGACCGCGATCGGATGACCGACCTGACCTCCGCGCTGCGGGCGGCACACGACGTGCTGACCACGGCGAGCCAGGAGGCCACGGCGGAGGCGCTGGTCGAGGCGGATCGCGACCGGCGCGCCACGGCGCTGCGCGAGGGCGGGGTGCACGGACTGCTCCGCTCACTGGCGCCGATCGGGCGCTGGCAGTCGCCGGTGTTGCACGTCAACTACCCGGTCGACCGGGACATTCACCTGGCTGGGCGCGGACTGCGGCTGGTCCCGTCCTACTTCTGCTGGCGAATGTCCATCGCGCTGGCCGACCCCGGACTGGAGCCGGTGCTGGTCTATCCCGTCCACCACCGCGAGCCGGGCCTGTCGTCGAACAGTCTTCCCTCACCCCTGATCGACCTGCTGGGGCGCACCCGTGCCCATGTCCTGGCAGCCGTGCGCGACACCGCGACCACCGGCGAACTCGCCCTGCGGCTGAGCGTGTCGCCGGCCTCGGCCAGCGAGCACGTCCACGTCCTGACCGCGGCGAATCTGGTGCGGAGCCAGCGCGTGGGCAATCAGGTGCTGCACACCCTCACGCCGCTGGGTGCCGCGGTGCTCAACGGCGGCCTGCCGGTGGGCACCGCGTCGACCTGAGGTTTTCGGCGAGCACCGAAAGTCGTGGAATTCGGCACGGGCCAACCGCCATTCTGGTGACGCCTGTTGGGCAGGGGGGTCTCGAACAGGCGGACACGGTTCTGGATGGCCGGACGGGGGGTATCCGGCCATCCGGAGCCATTCGCGTTTTCGGGGGAGCAGTCCGGTGACGGTTGGGCCCACGACCCGGCGGGTATCCGGCTCGCATTGGCAGACCAGTGCAGGCAGGGCCGATCGACGAGGTCGGCGCCGGGAGGGTCGGCAGATGGCTCGTGCGATCTGGAGTGGGTCGATCAGCTTCGGCCTCGTGACGATTCCGGTCGGCCTCTACAGCGCCACCGAGGATCACACCGTTCATTTCAACCAGTTCGAGCGTGACACCTCGGATCGGATTCGCTACGAACGGGTCAACGAGCGAACTGGCAAGGAGGTCGACTACGCGGACGTCGTAAAGGGCCACGAGGTCGGCAATGGCGACTACGTCGTGGTCGAACCGCGGGAACTCCAGGCCATCGCGCCCGGCCGCTCTCGTTCCATCGACATCGAGACCTTCGTCGACCTGTCCGAGATCGACCCGATCTTCTTCCAGAAGACCTACTGGCTGGCGCCGGAGGACAAGGACCACGCCCGGCCCTACGCCCTGCTGGCCGCCGCCATGAACAAGACCAACCGAGCGGGCATCGCCACCTTTGTCATGCGCGGCAAGCAGTACCTCACGGCGGTACGCGCCGATGGCGACGTCCTCGCCCTGGACACCCTGTACTTCGCCGACGAGATCCGCGATCCGCGCACATTGCTCGACACCCTGCCCGGCAAGGTGAAGCCGAAGGCGGGCGAGCTGAAGATGGCCACCTCCCTGGTCGAGTCCATGAGCGGAGCCTGGAAGCCGAAGGACTACACCGACACCTACACCGGCAGGGTGAACAAGCTCATCCGGGACAAGCGCAAGGGCAAGGAGATCATCACCGAGGAGCAGCCGCCGGAATCAACCGATGTCGTCGACCTGATGGACGCGCTGCGCCGCAGCGTCGAGAGCGCACGCGGTGGCCGCAAACCCACGAAGGCGAAAGCCTCGTCCGCGAGCCCGATCGACGACGCCAGCAAGTCCGAACTGGACACCTTGGCACGGGAGTTGAAGATCAGGGGCCGCTCCAGGATGACCCGCGCCGAGTTGTTGCGCTCGGTGAAACAGGAACAGCGCAAGGCCTCCTGACCACCCGGATCGTCTGCTCACCCGACCAGGAGATCGCCGCCAAGAAGACTGCCGGCCAGGAGATCGCTTGTCG
>CAJCJE010000117.1 GCA_903970565.1 Candidatus Melainabacteria bacterium
CGCGGTGATCAGCACATCGGGCAGGCGACCGGAGGGCAGTTCAACCACGAGGTCGTCCACCGCCATACCGGAGCCGCGCTCGACGACATCCACGCTCAGGATGTCGGCTCCGATACCACCCAGCGCGGTAGCCACCGCGCCGAGTGAGCCGGGGCTGTCCGGGAGCTGGACCCGGATCAGAAAGGACAACTTAGGAAAGCCTCCTGTTTCGCGTGCGGAACCTTGCCGTCCGCCCCTGGCCGTGCCCGTCGCCTTCACTGCCCATGACATACGACACCGCCTGTCGTGATCCGCGCCGTTGGTCGTGGGCATCGACTTTTGCCGGGCGCCGATTGTGGCAGACAACGGCGCCCTCGGCAGTGCTTGTCCGCCTGGCGGGACAGGCGCTCCCGGAGTGCCGTCGGAGTAACCCGGTCGAATTTTCAAACCCGGACCACCATAGACTTGCCAGGTCACGCCGTGGGTGTCGGCACTATGAACAGCTCAGAGTAGTGAATGGCTGAGCAGAACGGGCCGGGCACCACGAACGCGGATCGACACCCCATGAACACGATCGCAGTAACTCGGGAGATCTAGTGTCCTTGCCGACCCCCAGCGGGGGGAGCGCCTCTGAGGGGCGCGCTATCTCGCGCGGCGATGTCGCACACCTCGCCAAACTGGCCAGGCTGGCCGTTACCGAGGACGAACTGGACCTGTTCGCCGGCCAGTTGGACGTCATCCTTCAGTCCGTGGCCACGGTCGGTGAGGTCGCCGCCGACGACATCCCGCCGACCTCGCACGCGGTGCCGTTGACCAACGTCTTCCGCGAGGACGTGGTCCGGCCCTGCCTGACCCAGGAACAGGCGCTCTCCGGCGCGCCGGCCGCCGAAGACGGCCGATTCCGGGTTCCGAGGATTCTGGGGGAGGAACAGTGAGCAGCGACCTGACCCGATTCACCGCGGCCGAGCTGGCGGCGAAGATCCAGGCCGGAGACGGCGAGGTCCACGCCTTCCTGCACGTCGCGGCCGAGAAGGCCCGCGAGGTCGCCCGCGGCGTCGACGCGGACGTCGCGGCCGGTCGCGAGCCGGCCTCTCCGCTGGCCGGGGTGCCACTGGCACTCAAGGACGTGGTCACCACCGAGGGCATCCCGACCACCGCCGGCTCCCGCATGTTGGAGCACTGGGTTCCGCCCTACGACGCGACGGTGACCGCGCGGCTCTACCAGGCCGGTATCCCGATCCTCGGCAAGACCAACATGGACGAGTTCGCGATGGGCTCCTCCACCGAGAACTCCGCCTACGGCCCGACCCACAACCCGTGGGCTCTGGACCGGATTCCGGGCGGCTCCGGTGGCGGTTCGGCTGCCGCGCTCGCCGCGTTCCAGGCCCCGCTGGCCATCGGCACCGACACCGGCGGCTCGATCCGCCAACCCGGTTCGGTCACCGGCACCGTCGGCGTGAAACCCACCTACGGTGGCGTCTCCCGCTACGGCCTGGTCGCGTTCTCCTCCTCGCTGGACCAGGCCGGGCCCTGCGCCCGCACCGTCCTGGACGCGGCGCTGCTGCACGAGGTCATCGCCGGCCACGACAGGATGGACTCCACCTCCATCGACGCCCCGGTCCCGCCGGTCGTCGAGGCGGCCCGACAGGGACTGTCCGGGGATCTGTCCGGGGTCCGGGTCGGCATCGTCCGGGAGTTCTCCGGCGAGGGCTACGAAACCGGCGTGACCGCCTCCTTCGAGGCCGCCGTCAAGCAGTTGACCGTGCTGGGCGCGGAGGTCGTCGAGGTCTCCTGTCCGCACTTCGGCTACGCCCTGCCGGCCTACTACCTGATCGCGCCGAGCGAGTGTTCCTCGAACCTGGCCCGGTTCGACGCGATGCGTTACGGCCTGCGCGTGCAGCTGCCCGGCGCCGGCGCCGAGGAGGTCATGTCCGCGACCCGCGAGGCCGGGTTCGGCGCCGAGGTGAAGCGGCGCATCATGATCGGCACCTACGCGCTGTCCTCCGGCTACTACGACGCCTACTACGGCCAGGCGCAGAAGGTCCGCACGTTGATCAAGCGGGACTTCGACGCCGCCTTCGCCGGTGTGGACGTGCTCGTCTCGCCGACGACGCCGACCACCGCGTTCAAGATCGGCGAGCGGGTCGGCAACCCGATGTCGATGTACCTCGCCGACCTGTGCACCGTGCCGGCCAGCCTGGCCGGCGTGCCGGCGATGAGCGTGCCCAGTGGCCTTTCCGCCGACGACGGGCTGCCGGTCGGCCTACAGATCATGGCTCCCGCCCTACAGGACCACCGGATGTACCGGGTGGCCGCGGCGTACGAGTCGGCCCGCGACGCCGCCGACGGCGGTCCGCTGATCAACCGGATTCCCGAGCTGGAGGCAGTGAAAGCATGAGCACACTCAAGAAGGTGCGCGGTGTCGCGGGGCTGGTCGGTCTCGGTTTCGGTGCCGCCGGCGCGGTGAAGGAACTGCGCGAGGCCAAGGGCAAGCGCGACGTCCTGGCGCTGGCTCACGCGGTCGTGAACATCCTGGCCGTGTTCACCGGCGGCGCGCTGGTGGTTCGCAGTCTGCGCAAGGGGGATGACGCGGAATGACGTCAGTGGCCGACCTGATGGCCTACGACGAGGTCCTCGACCGTTTCGACCCCGTCCTCGGCCTCGAAGTACACACCGAACTCAACACTCAGACCAAGATGTTCTGCGGCTGCACCACCACCTTCGGTGCCGAGCAGAACACCCAGACCTGCCCGATCTGCCTGGGCCTGCCCGGCGCGCTGCCGGTGGTGAACGCGGTCGGGATCGAATCGGCCATCCGGATCGGTCTCGCGCTCAACTGCGAGATCGCGCAGTGGTGTCGGTTCGCGCGGAAGAACTACTTCTACCCGGACATGCCGAAGAACTTCCAGACCTCCCAGTACGACGAGCCGATCGCCTTCAACGGCTGGCTGGACGTGCTGCTCGACGACGGTTCGGTGTTCCGGGTCGAGATCGAGCGCGCGCACATGGAGGAGGACACCGGCAAGTCCCTGCACGTCGGTGGCTCCGCCGGCCGCATCCACGGCGCCGAGTACTCGCTGCTGGACTACAACCGGGCCGGCGTGCCGCTGATCGAGATCGTCACCAAGCCGATCACCGGCACCGGCGAGCGCGCACCGGAGGTGGCGCGGGCCTACGTTTCCGCGCTGCGTGACCTGCTGCGCGCGCTGAACGTCTCCGACGTCCGGATGGACCAGGGCTCGCTGCGCTGCGACGCGAACGTGTCCCTGATGACCAAGGACGCCACCGAGTTCGGCACCCGTACCGAGACCAAGAACGTGAACTCGCTGCGCAGCGTCGAGCGGGCCGTCCGGTTCGAGATGTGCCGGCAGGGCGCGATTCTCGCCACGGGCGGTTCGATCCTCCAGGAGACCCGGCACTACGAGGAGGTCAGCCAGTCCACCCGATCGGGTCGGATCAAGGAGACCGCCGAGGACTACCGCTACTTCCCCGAGCCGGACCTGGTGCCGATCGCGCCGTCTCGGGAATGGGTCGAGCAGTTGCGGGCCACGCTGCCGGAACTGCCGTGGGAGCGCAACAACCGGCTCAAGGCCGACTGGAACCTCTCCGACGAGGAATTCCGTGACCTGGTCAACGCGGGCGCGCTGGAACTCATCGTGGCCACTGTGGACGCCGGGGCCCCGGCGGACGAAGCCCGGTCCTGGTGGGTCGCCTACCTGACCCAGCAGGCCAACACCCGAGGCGTCGAACTGGCCGAGCTGCCGATCACCCCGGCCCGGTTGGCCAGGGTCATCGTGCTGATCGCCGAGGGCAAACTGACCACCACTCTGGCCCGCCAGGTCGTCGACGGTGTGCTCGCCGGTGAAGGCGAACCGGACGAGATCATCGCCGCACGCGGCCTCGCGGTCGTCTCCGACGACTCCGCGCTGCTGGCCGCGGTCGACGAGGCGCTGGCCGAGCAGCCGGACATCGCGGAGAAGATCCGCAGCGGCAAGGTGGCCGCCGCCGGTGCGATCGTCGGCGCGGTGATGAAGAAGACCAAGGGCCAGGCCGATGCCAAGCGCGTCCGCGAACTCATCCTGGAGCGCTGCGCGGAACAGTAGGCCGAGGAACTCACGCCGGTCCGTGTTAGGATCGGACTGTCGGACTGTCGGACTTTTGGCCAGGGACACTCGATGTCCCTGGCCAAAAGTCTGTTCCGAACGTTCTGGTTTCCCGTTCCGGCCCGCTGCTCCCGCCGTCTCGGATCGCCGGAGCTACACCGGATCGACGCGGAATACCGCGATACTGTCGATGTGTTTTCCGATCTCCTCGACCGGCGCGTCGCCCGGGAACGGCCATTCCCCGCTGACCCGATCGAGTTGACCGAGGTATCCGCTGACCGCCGGAGCGCCCTCGGCCGCGTCGACCAGCGTGACCCGATATTCCGGTTCGTCGGCGGAGAGCGTGCAACTGCCGGCGGCGAGCAGGTTGCGCACCCAGTCGCGGTGTCGGTTCGGCGCGCAGAGGTAACGTCTGTCCTGCCACTGCATGACCGCGATCGGGGTCGCCCGGATCTCCCCGCTGACCCGACCCGGCACCTGAATGACCCGAAGTACGTACTTGCCCTCCGCGTACGGCGCAGCCGGCATGGAGTTGATCCGGTTGACCATCATCGCCGTGCGCTCGGCCGGGCTCATCGCCGCGAACCGGGCGCGTAGGTCGGACTCGGACTCCGACATCGTTGCTGCCTCCCGTGCTTGCCGTCAGTGCCGACCTCACCGTACCGATCGCAGCCGTATCCCGGCAGAACCAGCCCCGCTCCGCGCCCGGCGTTGTCCCCGG
>CAJCJE010000118.1 GCA_903970565.1 Candidatus Melainabacteria bacterium
CGCCGGCCGACGCCGTGGCCGCCGAAGTCGACCGGGATGCCGTATCCGGCCCGCCGGCCGACCGCGCCAACGGCGGCCGAGACGGCTACCTCCAGACTTGACCATGATAGTTATACCAGTATTTTTATCACGGTACTACTATCGAGTCATGGTTCGCCCCCCGTTGACCAGTCAAGATCATGATCGCGGTGCCCGGCTCGGCGCCGCGTTGCGCGCGGCTCGTGGCGAGCGCACCAGCGTCGAGATCGCGGCAAGGCCGGCGTGTCCGTGGAGACCCTGCGCAAGATCGAACACGGCCGGGTGCCGACACCGGCCTTCTTCACCGTGGTGGCCATCGCCGAGGCCGTCGGCCTCCCGCTCGACCAACTCTCCGCGCTCGGAGCCTCCTCCTCGACGGAGGCAGCGGTGTCACTGTCGGCCTGACCCGGCCGGCCTGGCGCCACATCGTTGGGCCGTCCGGGACCGGGGTTGCTAGCGTCTTCGAGTGCTTCGTCCGACGTATCCCATCGCAACGGCGCGGCTGCTGTTGCGCCCGATGACCACCGACGACTCCGACGCGCTGTATGACATCTACCGCAGACCCGAGATCATGCGGTATCTGTACGAGCAGCCGCGCGGCCGCGAGGAGGTCCGCGAGTTCCTCCTCCAGCGCGGCCCGGCCACGGTGCTGGAGAACAGTGGCGACGCGCTGTCCCTCGCCATCGCCCCCAGGGACACCGGAGGGCTGATCGGCACCGTGATGCTGCGCTGGGTCAGCGCCGAGTACCAGCAGGGCGAGGTGGGTTACGTCCTGCACCCCGACCACCAGGGCAACGGCTATGCCACCGAGGCCACCAAGGCCCTGGTGGACATCGGTTTCCGCGACCTGAAGCTGCACCGCATCGCCGGCAACCTCGACGGCCGCAACCTCGCCTCGGCCCGGGTGCTGGAGAAGGTCGGTATGCGGCGCGAGGCGCACCTGGTGGAGAACGAGTTCGTCAAGGGCGAATGGACCGACGAGGTCATCTACGCCCTGCTGCGGACCGAGTGGGAACGCGCTCAGCAGCCGAGCTGATTCTGGATTGACGGCTCCAGAAAAAGCCGAGCCCGCCCAGTCGATCAGCTACTTGCACTACCCGACAAGGCCGGGAAACATACTGCTGGCCTTGCGCGACATAGCGCAGTGGCAGTGCAACTGGCTGGAAGGCGATTGGATGAAGTCCTCACGCGGCACCGTGTTCGGGGCCGGCATCATCGTGATCGCGACGGTGTTGGCCGTCAGCGGAGCACCGGCCTCGGCCAGTCAGTCCGGGCCGGCCGGCGCGGCACCAGGTGGTCCGGGCGCCGCGTCCTATTTCGACACCGCGCGCAAGGACTGCGTCGGCACGGCGGCCGGGGGCTCCAAGGTCTGGTACACGGTGGCCGACGGCGTGCTCTCCGACGTCTACGAGCCGACCGTGGACAACACCAACGTGGCCACCCTCCAGTACGCGGTCACCGACGGCTCGACCTTCACCGATCTCCAGACCCGCGACCTGACCTACACGGTGGCCGCCGATCCGACCGGGATGGCCTGCACGGTCACCGCGACCAGCGCCGAGCACCACTACCAGCTGATCACCACCTACCTGACCGACCCGGCCCGCGACACCGTGCTGATGCGCACCCGCCTGGCCGGCGCCAACACCCGTGACCTGCACGTCTATGCCCGGCTGGACGCGCACGTCAACGGCAACGGCGGCGGCGGCACCCAGAACGGCGGCGCGGACACCGGCACCGTGGCCACGGTGCGCGGCGCGGCCGTGCCGGTCGTCTACGACACCTCGACGACCAGCGAGGCGACCAACCGCGACTACGCGGTACCCACCTTCGCCGCGCTGGAATCCAGTTCGGCGACCGGGATGGCGAGCGTCGGCTACGCCGGCACGGCCAGCGACGGCCTCACCGAACTCGACGCCACGCACACCCTCTCCCCCGCCTACGGTTCCGCGCCCGACGGCCACATCGTGGCCACCGAGGACGTCACGCCGCGCCACGGTGACGCGATCACCCTCGCGCTCGGTTTCGGCCGCACCCAGACCGGCGCGCTCGCGACGGCTGGCGCCTCGCTGAACACCCCCTTCCCGGCGACCCGGGCCCGCTACGAACAGGGTTGGCGCGCCTACGACTCGACCCTGCGCCCGCCGCCCGCGCACGTCGCCGGCACCCCGACCGCGCAGCTGCGCACCTCCTACTACCTCAGCGCGAACGTGCTGAAGGCCAGCGAGGACAAGACCTATCCCGACGCGATCGTCGCCTCGCTGGCCAGTCCGTGGGGGCAGGCGGTGAACGCGGGCACGCTGGTCGGCGGCAAACCGGTGTACTTCGGTTCCTACCGCGAGGTCTTCGCCCGCGACCTGTACGAGATCTTCACCGGACTGCTCACCGACGGGGACCTCAAGACCGCCCGCGGCACCGTGTCCTTCCTGTTCGACCGGCAACAGCTGGCCAGCGGCGAGATCCCGCGCAACTCCCTGGTCAACGGCGAGTCCGCGCCGGACACCGGCGGTGACCAGCTCGACGAGTCCTCGTATCCGATCCTGATGGCCTACCAGGCCGGGCTCGGCGGCGACGAAACCCTGTGGAGCCAACACATCGAGCGCGCCGCGGACTTCATCGTCGCGCACGGCCCCTCCTACGGCGTGGAACGCTGGGAGGAGCAGTCCGGCTACTCCCCCTCCACCATCGCCGCCGAGATCGCCGGTCTCACCGCAGCCTCGAAGATCGCGGCCATGCACGGCGACAGCGCCCGCGCCCAGCTCTACCAGGCCACCGCCGACGACTTCCAGCGCAACATCAAGAACTGGACCGTCACCACCACCGGCCCGGACGCGCCGAGCTACTTCATCCGGCTGTCCAAGACCGGCGACCCGAACGCCGCGATCACCTACAGCCTCGGCAACGGCGGCCCCACCGTCGACCAGCGCCAGGTCATCGACGGCGGTTTCCAGGAACTCGTCCGGCTCGGCGAACTGCCCGCGACCGACCCGGACGTGCAGGCCTCCCTCGCCGTGCTGGACAAGCAGATCTCGGTGAACACGCCCAGTGGCGTCGGCTACTACCGGTACGGCACCTCGGCGGCGGATGGCAGCGCGGACGGCTACGGCGACTGCTACCAGCCCAGCCAGACCTCCTGCACCACTCCCGGCCAGCCCTGGCCGACCACCGACGTCGGCACCGGGCATCTGTGGCCGGTGCTCTCCGGTGAGCGCGCCGAATCCGATCTGGCGACCGGTGACAAGGCCGGCGCGGACACGCTGCTCAACGCGATGACCCAGTTCTCCTCCGGCGTCGGCCTCGTCCCGGAGCAGGCCTGGGAGGACCCGGATCTGCCCGCCTCTCCCTATGGCAGCGACCCGACCACCGCGTCGATCGGCTTCACCGACGGCAAGGCGGCCGGCTCGGCCTCGCCGCTGTCCTGGGCGCAGGCACAGGAACTGCGCCTGATCGCCGACCTCGGCGCCGGCAAGGCCCTGGAACAGCCGCAGATCACCACCCAGCGCTACGTCGAGCAGCCCGCTCCCGGCACGGCCCCGCTCACGCTGAGCGCGCCGGCCAGTGGCGCGGTCCTGGAATCCTCCTCGACCGTGGTCACCGGCACGACCACCCCCGGCGCGAAGGTCGTCGTCGAGGCGGACGACACCGACACGGGCGCGGCGGCGAGCACCGCGACCGGGGTCGCGGCGGCCAATGGCGGCTTCAGCATCACCGCGCCGGTCGGCTTCGGCACCAACGTGCTCACCGTGTCCTCAACCACCTCGGACGGTCACAGCACCGGCTACGCGCAGACCACGGTCACCGGTGACGTGATCGGCGGCACCACCGTCCTGGACGTCACCGACCCGACCGGCGACGACAACGGCCCCGGCACCTACCAGTACCCGACCGCGTCGGACTTCGTCGCCGGCTCCTTCGACCTGACCCGGTTCCAGGTGATCGAGGTCGGTTCGACGGTCTATCTGCGCACCACCCTCCGCACCCTGGTGCCGACCTTCGGCAACACGCTCGGCGCCCAGCTCCTGGACATCTACGTCCACCAGCCGAACGCGACCGCGACCTCGACCAGCGCCGCCTACCCGGCCCGCAACTACACCATCGCGCCGGCGGATGCCTGGAGCCAGCGCATCGAGGTGCAGGGCTTCGCCTCGCCGGTCTGGGTCGACGCCGACGGCAACTCGGTCGGCACCGCCTCGGTGGTCGCCTCCACCACGGCGGACACCGTCACCATCGCGCTGCCGGCGGCGGCCTTCGGCACCCCGGCCTCGGGCTGGTCGTTCGCGGAGGTCGTTACCGGCCAGGACGGCTTCAGCGCCGACCAGGCCCGTGCCTTCACCGCGACGCCCGGCCCGGACACCTTCGGCGTCTGCGCCACCGGCAACACCAGTCCGATCTGTTCGGTTGCGCCGGCCGACGTGCCCAACGCGATGGACGTCCTCACCCCGCCCGGCGTGTCCCAGGCCACCGAACTCGACCCGACACGTGGCCCGGCGGTGATCGCCGGCGTCCCGGTCAGCTGATCCGGGGCGGCCTCGACCGCGCCCTTCCCGCAGGTGCGGCCAGTACGCTGGGTTCGACCGGACCAGCACGACAGGTGTTGGTCAGCGTCAGGTGAGCAGCCGCGGGGAGGGTGCGCATGGACGTGGCCGCGTTACTGTCCCTCGGCACCTGGGTCGCGGTCGCGATCATCTCGCCGTTGTGGTGGGAGTCGTCGAGGCGGCCGAGGAGGTCCGGCTCGCGGCTGATCATCGCTGCCGCCGCGCTGCTCGTGTTCACCCTCGACCTGGCCACGCTGCTGTATCTCGCCGGAGTCCCCATCGGCTGGCCCTCGACCGTGCTCGGGCTCGGTGGGACCGGCGCGCTCGGGGTGCTGGCCCTCGGCGTTAGACGGGGGCTGCGGGCCCGCCGGGCCGAACGCAATCCGAACGTGGCCCCGGACCAGCTGCTCGTCGAACCGCCCCGGCTGTGGGTGCGGCCACGCCAGCCGGGCAGTCCCGGCGGGAGCGGCCCCCTGCGCCGGGTGGACGAATGGCTGGCCGCGGACGGGCCGAGACCGACGGCCGGCTGGTGGCACAACGGCGGCCTGCTGCTGGACCAGCGCGGTGCGGCCCTGGTCGACGCCGCCGGCCTGCGCCACGCGCTGCCGGCCGGGGTCACCACGATGCTCAATCCGAGCGTGCCGCGTTCGCTGATGCTGGTCGACGACACCCACCACGCGCTGGCCCGGTTGCCGATCACCGGTTTCGGCTCCACGGCGCTGAAGGAGTTCGCGGCGGCGGCCGACTGGCGCTACACCACCGAGTTCGTCGAGTTCATCCGCGACGCGCCCGACCAGCTCGACCTGCGTCGCTGCGTCGTCGACCACGCGGCAAAGGAGGACGGCGCGCTGCGCCGGGTGCGCGGCTCGCTGCGCCGCCATCTCCACCGGTAACCGGCCGAGGGCGCCGACAGCCGGGCCGAGATGCTGGCAGCCGGGCCGCAGCGCTGGTCAAGATCAGTGATCCAGCGCACACTGATCGGGTGACTGGCCGGGTACGTACCGAGATCCGGGTCGAGGGCATCGTGCAGGGCGTCGGTTTTCGCCCGTTCGTCTACGCGCTCGCCACAGCGCTCGATCTCAGCGGACTGGTCGGCAACGACGTGCACGGGGTCTTCGTCGAGGTGGAGGGTTCGGCGACTCGGGTCGAGGACTTCCTGACCGCGCTGCGCCGCGATGCGCCGCCGTTGGCGGTGGTGGAGCGGGTACGCACCCGGCAGCTGGCCCTGACCGGGGCGCGCGGGTTCGCCATCGCGGCCAGCACGGTCGGCGGCGAGCGGGAAACCCTGGTTTCGGCCGACAGCACCACCTGCGCCGGCTGCCTCGCCGAACTGGCCGATCCGGCCGATCGCCGGTTCGGCTATCCGTTCATCAACTGCACCAACTGCGGCCCGCGCTTCACCATTGTCCGCGACGTACCCTACGACCGTCCTTTCACGACGATGGCGGACTTCCCGATGTGCGCCGACTGCGCGGCGGAGTACCACGACCCCGCCGACCGCCGCTTCCACGCCCAGCCGACCTGCTGCCCGGCCTGCGGCCCCCGGCTGAGACTGCTGGACGACAGGGGAAACCCCGTCCCCGTCGACGATCCGGTGCGCGCGGCGGCGCAGCGGCTGCGGGCCGGGAAGATCCTCGCGGTGAAGGGCCTTGGCGGATACCACCTCGCGGTCGACGCCGGCAACGAGGCCGCGACCGGGCGGCTGCGCTCGCGCAAGCACCGCGAGGACAAACCGTTCGCGGTCATGGTGTCCACAGTGGACGACGCACGTGCGCTGTGTCGCGTCGACGAACTCGCCGCCACGCTGTTGACCGGTCGACGGCGCCCGATCGTGCTACTTCCCCGCGTCGGGGACGCATCGGTGGCCGGCTCGGTCGCGCCGGGCAACCGGCAGTTGGGCGTCATGCTGGGCTACACCCCGCTGCACCACCTCCTGCTCGCCGCGCTGGGCGGACCGATCGTGCTCACCAGCGGCAACATCTCCGACGAGCCGATCGCCTACCGCGACGCCGACGCGGTCGACCGGCTGGCCGGCATCGCCGACGGCTTCCTCACCCACGATCGGGCCATCCACATCCGCACCGACGATTCGGTGGTCCGACCGTTCGACGGCCGGGAGTCGGTGCTGCGCCGCTCGCGCGGCTACGTGCCGGAGCCGATCTCGCTGGAACTGCCGTTCCCCCGGCCGGTGCTGGCCTGCGGCGCGGAGTTGAAGAACACCTTCTGCCTGGCCAAGGGACGGCGGGCCTTCCTTTCCGAACACATCGGCGATCTGGAGAACTTCCAGACCCTGCGCGCGTTCACCGAGGGGATCACGCATTTCCGCCGGCTGTTCGACATCAACCCGCTGGTGGTCGCGCACGACCTGCACCCGGAGTACCTGTCCACCAAGTACGCGCACGATCTGGCCGGCGTCGAGTTGGTCGGGGTGCAGCATCATCACGCGCACATCGCCTCCTGCCTGGCGGACAACGGGGTGGCCGGGTCGGTGATCGGGGTCGCCTTCGACGGCACCGGTTACGGCAGCGACGGCACCATCTGGGGCGGGGAGTTCCTACTGGCCGATCTCGCCGGCTTCGAGCGGGTCGCCCACCTCGACCCGGTGCCGATGCCGGGCGGGGCGGCGGCGATCCGCGCCCCGTGGCGGATGGCCGCCGCGCACCTGAACGCCGCCTACGCCGACGCGCCGCCGGCCGGACTCGCCGTGCTGGCCCGCAACGAGTCGAGCTGGCAGCCGGTGAGCGCGATGGCGCGGCGGTCGGTGAACTCGCCGCTGACCTCCAGCGCCGGCCGGCTGTTCGACGCGGTCGCCGCGATCCTCGGCATCCGGGACTCGATCAACTACGAGGGCCAGGCCGCCGTCGAACTGGAACAGGCCGCCGATCCCGGTGAGACCGGCAGCTATCCCGTCGAGATCACCGACGAGTGGCCGATCCGGCTGTCCGGCGCCGCGCTGGTCCGCGCCGTCGTCGCGGATCTCGGCCGCGCGGTGCCGGTGCCGGTCATCGCGGCCCGCTTCCACAACGCCGTCGCCGACGCGGTGACCCTGGTCTGCGCCACGATCCGGGAACGGACCGGGGTCTCGGTGGTCGCACTCTCCGGCGGTGTCTGGCAGAACCTGCTGCTCACCTCGCGCACGATGATCTCGTTGCGGGACAAGGGTTTCACAGTGCTGACGCACCATCGGGTGCCGTGCAACGACGGCGGCATCAGCCTCGGCCAGGCCGCCGTGGCCGGCGCACTGGACCGGGCACACTAGTCCGTTGGTTGACCGGCAATCCCAGCTGCCTGTCCTGAAATCGGCCGTGGTCGGCTGAGTGCTCAGCTCTCGGCGAGGTGTTTGCGCAGCCAGTCCAGCCAGTCGGACAGGCCCTCGCCCTTGGTCGCTGACAGCGGCAGCACGGCGACGCGCGGGTTGAGCGAGCGGGCGTCGCGGATGAAGCGGGCGACGTCGAAGTCGACGTAGGGCAACAGGTCGATCTTGTTGAGCAGTACCAGGTCGGCCGCGCGGAACATGTGTGGGTACTTCAGCGGTTTGTCGGCGCCCTCGGTGACCGAGGTGACCACCACCTTCGCCGCCTCGCCGAGGTCGAACAGGGCCGGGCAGACCAGGTTGCCGACGTTCTCGATCACCACGACCGAGGCACGCGGCGGCTCCAGCACCCGCAGTCCGCGCGCGACCATGTCGGCGTCGAGGTGGCAGCCGGCACCGGTGTTGATCTGCACCGCCCGGCAGCCGGTGGCCTGGATGCGCCGCGCGTCGAACTGGGTTTCCTGGTCGCCCTCGATGACCGAGACCGGCAGGTCGCCGTCGAGATCGCGGATGGTCCGCTCCAGCAGGGTGGTCTTGCCGGAACCCGGTGAACTCATCAGGTTGACGGCCAGGATCTCGCGTTCGGCCAGCCAGTGCCGGTTGGCCAGCGCGAGCCGGTCGTTCTTGGCCAGTACCTGCTGTTCGAGCATGACCAGCCGACCGTGTTCCGCGTCCCGGTGATCATGATCATGGCCGTCGTCGCGCGAGGGCGAGTGGCCGTCACCGTGCGAGTGAGGGTGGGAGTGGGGACGGCTGCCGGGTTCGGTCACCCGTACCCCGGCGTCGTCGCCGCAGCCGCAGGTCGTACACATCTCAGACCACCTCCACGGAGGTGATCCGCAACTGCTGGCCCGCGAGCACCGCGACATCGGCGCTGCCGCAGGGACAGAGCAGGATCGAATCCTCCAGCTCGAATTCGGTGTCACAGCAGGCGCAGTGCGCCCGGCCGCCCGGCTCGTCGATGTCGAGCCGGGCGCCTTCCAGCGGGGTGCCGTCGACGACCAGCTCGAAGCAGAACCGCACGGAGTCGGCGACGATGCCGGACAGTTTGCCGATCTCCAGCTGGATACTGGCGATCGGCGTGTCCGGCAGCCGCTCCCGTACGGCGTCCACCACGCTCTGGGTGATCGACAGCTCGTGCATCAGCAGATCCTGGGCAGCGGATCACCGACGAGCATGTCCACGATCCTGGTGCCACCGAACGCGGTGCGCAGCAGCACGATTCCGGGCGGATCATCGCCGATGCGTCCGATGATCGCGGCCTGCTCGCCGAGCGGATGCGCGCGCATCACGCTCAGCGCCGCCTCGGCCTGCGCTCCGTCCACCACGACGACGATCCGCCCCTCGCAGGCGACATACAGCGGGTCGATACCGAGCAGTTCGGACGCGCCACGTACCTCGGTCCGAACCGGAATGTCGTCCTCGGTGACGACCACGCTGACATTGGCCGCCTTGGCCACCTCGTTGAGGATGGTCGCCACGCCACCCCTGGTCGCATCGCGCATCGCCCGTACTCCGGTGACCGCGCCGAGCAGGTCGGCGACCAGGCCGTTGACCGCTGCGGTGTCGGAGGTGAGGTCGGTGTCGATGTCGAGTTCGCCGCGCGCCAGCATCACGGTGACGCCGTGGTCGCCGATCGGGCCGGACACGATGACCGCGTCCCCCGGCTTCGCGTTGTCGACGCCGAGATCGAGGCCGTCCGGGACGACGCCGACCCCGGCGGTGTTGATGTAGCAGCCGTCGGCCTTGCCGCGCTGCACCACCTTGGTGTCCCCGGTGACGATCTGTACGCCGGCCGCCTTGGCCGCCGCCGCCATCGAGGCGACGATCCGCTGGAGGTCGGCGACGGGGAAGCCCTCCTCCAGGATGAACCCGGCGGAGAGGTAGCGCGGGGTCGCGCCGGACACGGCGAGGTCGTTGACGGTGCCGTTGACGGCGAGGTCGCCGATGTCGCCACCGGGGAAGAACAGCGGCGACACGACGTAGGAGTCGGTGGTCAACGCGATCCGGCCGCCGTTCATGGTCAGGCAGGCCGCGTCCTCCATCCGCTCCAACAGCGGGTTGCGGAAGGCGTCCAGGAAGACCGCCTCGATCAGGGTGTGGGTGGCCTTCCCGCCGGAGCCGTGCGCGAGGGTGATCCGTTCCTCCTTGACCCTGGCCCGTGCCCGCCGCGCGCGGTCGATCCGTTCCAGGACAAGGGCTTCCCGCTCGTCCGGCGCGACCTTGCTGAAGTGCCGCTGGTCGATCTGGTCGCGCTCGGTCAGGGTGTGCTCGGCCAGTGCCTGGTCCACCCAGTTGCCCGGCTTGCCATTGGCCTTGCCATTGACCCTGCCGTTGACGTCGGCCTTCTCTTGGCTGGTCACCGGGCGGTCGCCTCCTTCACCCGCTGGCGGGTGAACCGCCCGAAGTTGTAGTAGGCGGCGCAGGCGCCCTCCGGCGAGACCATGCAGGTGCCGATCGGCGTCTCCGGGGTGCACGCGGTGCCGAACACCTTGCACTCCCACGGTTTCAGCACGCCCTTGAGCACCTCGCCGCACTGGCAGGCCTTCGGGTCGGCGACGCGCACGCCGGGGACCTCGAACAGCCGCTCGGCATCGAAGGTCGCGTATGTCTCCCGGACCCGCAGCGCGGAGTGCGAGATGAAGCCAAGACCACGCCACTCGAAGTAGGGCCGCAGTTCCAGCACCTCGTTGATCGCCTTGAGCGCCACCACGTTGCCGTCCCAGGGCACCACGCGCGAGTACTGGTTCTCCACCTCGGCGCGGCCCTCGGCCAGCTGCACCATCAACATGTAGATGGACTGGAGGATGTCCAGCGGCTCGAAGCCGGCGGTGACCACCGGTTTGCCGTAGTCGCGGGAGATGAACTCATACGGCCGGCAGCCGATCACCGTGGACACGTGGCCCGGTCCGAGGAAGCCGTCCAGCCGCAGGTCCGGGGAGTCCAGGATGGCCTTGATCGCCGGCACGATGGTGACGTGGTTGCAGAAGATGGAGAAGTTCTCGATGCCCTCCCGCGCGGCCCGCAGCACGGTCATCGCGGTGGAGGGCGCCGTGGTCTCGAAGCCGATCGCCATGAACACCACCCGCTTGTCCGGGTTCTGGCGGGCGATCTTCAGCGAGTCCAGCGGCGAGTACACCATCCGGATGTCGGTGCCGGCCGCCTTCGCGTCGAAGAACGAGCCGGTGCTGCCCGGTACCCGCATCATGTCCCCGAACGAGGTCATGATCACGTCCGGATCCGACGCCAGCGCCATGGCGTCATCGACGCGCCCCATCGGGATCACGCACACCGGGCAGCCAGGCCCGTGCACCAGGGTGATGGCCTCCGG
>CAJCJE010000119.1 GCA_903970565.1 Candidatus Melainabacteria bacterium
ACCTTCACCGCCGCGGACGACGTCTTCCGGCTGTCGCGGAAATGCGTCGCACACGCCCGGCGACGCCGGAGCACGAGCACCGCCGGGACCGGCTCCCGGTACATCGTGGACGTGCGCCCGGTAGCCGGCGTGCCGGTGCGATGCGTCCAGGTGGACAACGGCGACCACCTGTATCTGGCCAGCCGAGCCATGATCCCTACCCACAACTCGACCCTCGGGCTGGACTTCGTCCGGTCCTGTTCGGTGAAACACTCGATGACCAGCGTCATCTTCTCGCTGGAAATGAGCAAGACCGAGATCGTCATGAGGATGCTCTCGGCCGAGGCGAAGATTCGGCTGGCCGACATGCGCGGCGGCAAGATGACCGACGACGACTGGACCCGGTTGGCCCGCCGGATGAGCGAGATCAGCGAGGCGCCGATGTTCGTGGACGACTCGCCGAACATGACCATGATGGAGATCCGGGCCAAGGCGCGCCGGATCAAGCAGCGCAACGATCTCAAGCTGATCGTGGTCGACTACCTCCAGCTGATGACCTCCGGCAAGCGGGTGGAGTCGCGGCAGCAGGAGGTGTCGGAGTTCTCCCGGCAGCTCAAGCTGCTGGCGAAGGAACTCGAGGTGCCGGTGATCGCGATCAGTCAGCTCAACCGTGGCCCGGAACAGCGCACCGACAAGCGGCCGATGCTGTCTGACCTGCGTGAATCCGGTTCGCTGGAGCAGGACGCGGACATGGTCATCCTGATCCACCGGCCGGACGCCTGGGAGCGCGACGATCCACGCGCCGGTGAGGCCGACCTGATCCTGGCCAAGCACCGAGCCGGGCCGATCACGACCATCACCGTGGCGCACCAGCTGCACTACAGCCGGTTCAGCGATCTGGCCCAGTCGTAGCGACGATCCTCTGGACGTCGAGGGTGGAATGGCGCGGTTGGTCGAGGACGGCCGGCGATTCGTCGACGAGGCCGGTCAGGCGGTCTACCTCGGCGTCGGTCAGGTTCGTCGCGACCTCGGCCGCGGTGATGTTGGCGTGTAGGTGATCGGGGTTGGTCGTGCCGGCGATGACGACCGTGGCGGGGGAACGGCGCAGCAGCCAGGCCAGCGCGACCTGGGCCGGCGTTGCGTCGAGGCGCTGCGCGGGGCCGGTCAGCTCGTCGTAGCTGGCGAGCTGCCCAGAGGCCAGCGGGAAGTAAGGGACGAACATGATGCCCTGCGCCTCGCAGTCAGCCAGGACCCGAACGCCGACTGGCTCCACCAACTCGCCCGCTGACCTGAACGCCTCGGTATCAGTCTGGCGCGCTCGGCTACGGACCCTCAACATCCCCACCGTCGCACTGACCATCGAGCAGGCCGCCGAACATCTCGGAAACCCTTTCCTGGCCACGTTCTTCTCACTCGACGTGCCCGTCTCCAGCGAGTACACCCAGGCACTCCTGGGCTGGGCGCTGACCCACGGCGGAAACGGCGCGCCTCACCGGACCGCGCGGCACCGGATCAGTGCAGCGGTTGATACATGATGTGCAGGCCGACATACCCCTTGGTCGGATGGCGGAAGCCCTCGGGGATCGTGGTCATGATCGTGAAGCCGAGCGACTGCCACAGGCGCACGGCGCGAGAATTCGACTCGACCACGGCGTTGAACTGCATCCCCCGATAACCTTCCGCCCGCGCCCAGGCCAATACGTACTCGCCGAGCGCTCGGCCGACGCCGTTGCCGGCGGCGGCCGGGGCGACCATGAAACTGGCGGAGGCGATATGCGCGGCTCCGCCGGCGAAGTTCGGATTCATCTTGGCGCTGCCGACGACCTCGCCCTCCGTGTCCACGGCGACCACCGTGCGGCTGGGTGCGTCGAGCATCCAGATGTCCCGACCCTGTTCGTAGGTCAGGTCACGGGGATAGGAGTAGGTCTCGCCGGCAGCGACGATCTCGCGGAACAGCGGCCAGATAGCGGCCCAGTCCTCGGCTGTCGCGACACGGATCTTCATGGCCCGCGATGCTACAAGCACATTCGCGCGTTACGCGCGGCATTTTCTCTGCTGAGTAAAGACTTCGTGACCACGGTCATGTTGTCGCGACGAGGATCGGCAGGAATGGAGGTAGCGGCCGATCACCGGACTGATCCTTTGTGGACTTTGTCGTGCCCCCGCCGATCCATTGACCGCGTCACTGTACTGGCCGGCCGACCGTGACAGGGCGGGATTGGGATCGGCTGAGGTTGGTTGGGCCGTGGTTTGGGTTGGTTGAGGTTCGAATTGGCCGGGGTTTTGGGTTGGCACGCGCGGGGTTTGGTGTGGGTTGGCGGTCGGGTTTGGGTTGGCGGCCGGGAGAGCCTGGGGTTTGTTGGCCTCGCGGTCGGGAGAGCCTGGGGTTGTTGGCCTCGCGGTCGGCTCGGGCCATTGGCGGCGCGGCGTTCGCGGAAATCCTGCGGTGATCGCGGCAGCCGTGTCCTGGGGTTCGGTTCGTGATTCGGGGCGCGGGAGATTCGGGGCAGAAAAAGAGGCTGGGCCCCGGAAGCCGTCGCTTCCGGGGCCCAGCCCTATCGGAGG
>CAJCJE010000120.1 GCA_903970565.1 Candidatus Melainabacteria bacterium
CTCGACGACGCGGCCGACCACAAGGAGCTCGCCGCGAAGGTGAAGGTTGCCAGGGCCAAGAACAAAAAGCTGCTCAAGGGCGTCAGCGATGTGTGCGTCGAGGAGGTCATGGAGGACATCCACTACGACCGGGTCATCATCTGCACCGGCTTCCGCTTCGACGACTCCCTGTTCGCCGAGGAGATCCGGCCCGAACTGACCATTGCCAACCGGTTCCCGGCGCAGACCTCGGCCTGGGAGTCGAGCAACGTGCCGGACCTGTACTTCGCCGGTACCCTCACCCAGATGCGCGACTTCAAGCGCAGCACCAGCGGGTTCATCCACGGGTTCCGCTACGGCACCCGCGCCCTGCAACGCATCCTCGACCAGCGCTACGAGGGGCAGCACTGGCCGCACCAGGAACTCTCCGCCGATCCGCAGGCGCTGACGAACGCGGTGCTGGATCGGGTCAACCGGTCCTCCGCGCTGTTCCAGCAGTTCGGGTTCCTCGGTGACCTGCTCGTGGTCGACGACGCGGCCGGCACTGCGCGCTACTACCAGGAGGTCCCGGTCGACTACGTCGCCGACAGTGAGTTCGCCGACGCCGACAGCTATTTCGTGATCACCCTCGACTACGGCCCCGACCACGACAAGTACGACCCGTTCGACAGCACCGCGCGGGTGCGGATCAGCCAGCAGGACGCCGAACACGCCGACCAGAGCCACTACCTGCACCCGGTCCTGCGGCACTACCGGCGTGGCGAGCTGGTCGCGACCCACCACGTCACCGAGAACCTGGAGAACAACTGGACCGACCCGGTGGTACACCGGAAGCCGCTCACCGAGTTCGTCCGCCGCCAGTCCGCCGTCGCCATGACGTCGAGCTGAGCGGGCCGGGGACCATGACCATCCAGCAGGAGCGCTCGCGACTGCTCACCGTCGCGGACTACCAGGCACTGGCCCAGCAGCGCATCGAACCGGTGTACTACGACTTCTTCGCCGGCGCGGCGCAGGACGAGATCACCGCGCGCGCCAACGAGAGCGCGTTGCGTGAGCTGTGCCTGCTGCCTCGGATTCTGCGCGGCAGCGACACCCGGCAGTCGTCGGTGTCCCTGTTCGGCTCGACCGCGTCCATGCCGATCCTGCTGTCGCCGACCGCCTTCCACAAACTGGCTCATCCGGACGGGGAACTGGCCACCGCGCGGGCCGCCGCCGCGGCCGACACGATCATGATCGTCAGCCTGGCCTCGACCGTGGCCGTGGAGGACATCGCCGCCGCCGCGCGAGCCGCCGCGCCCGGCCGCGACCCGGCCCTGTGGCTCCAGCTCTACCTCCAGCCGGACCTGGAGTTCTCCGAGGCCATCGTCCGACGCGGCGAGGCCGCCGGGGTGCGGGCGCTGGTGATCACCGTCGACTCGCCGGTGTTCGGCCACCGGGAACGCGACGACGCCAACGACTTCCACGACCTGCCCGCCGGGCTGTGCTGCGAGAACATGCGCGACGGGAAAACCGGGCAGGTCCGGCAGATCGCGATGTCCTCGGAACTGTCCTGGAAGCACATCGACTGGCTGCGCGGCATCACCTCGCTGCCGGTCCTGCTCAAGGGCGTGCTGCATCCGCACGACGCGCGGATCGCCCTCGACCACGGCGTCGACGGCCTGCTGGTGTCCAACCACGGCGGTCGGCAGCTGGACACCGTGCCGGCCACCATCACCGCGCTGCCGGAGATCATCGACGCGGTCGGCGGGCGAATGCCAGTGATCCTGGACGGCGGCATCCGACGCGGGACCGACGTGATCAAGGCCCTCGCGCTCGGCGCGTCGGCCGTCGGCGTCGGCCGGCCCGTCATCTGGGGCCTCGCGGCCGATGGCGAGGCCGGGGTGCGCGGCGTGCTCGAACTGCTGCGGGCGGAGTTCGACCACGCGCTGGCACTGTGCGGCGCGGCGTCACCGGCCGATCTCACCCCGGACCTTGTCCGTCACTACTGACCGGTTTTCGGTTGGTTTCTCTTTGCTGAGCCGATGTTCTCCTTGCTGGAGTGAATAGGAGCAAGCCGAATGGTGATCGTCGTCTTGTTCGGCTGTCTCCTCGTGGTGCTGCTGGCCAGTCTGCCGTTCTGGCTACCGCCGCAGGTGGTCAGACTGCGAATGCTGATCTTCGCGAAGGTCAACGGTGACGAGGGGATCAGCGTCCCAGGACCACGGATCGGCGTCGAGGACTACCTCAACGCCTACGCCGATCCGGCCGCGAACGGACGCAGTCGCGGTGCCGCGCTGTCCGACCTGTTCTGGTACTGGCTGGCGCCGGGACCGCAGGTGCACCAGGAACATCTGGAGGCCGGGCTGCGCTACGACGAGGTCGCCAGGACCACCCGGCGCATTCTGATCAAACCGAAGGCGGAGTCCGAGCAGCTGACCGCGAGGGTCGCCGCGCAGGTGCTCGACGAACTCGACCTGTCCGGTACGAAACGGACCGGCAGGACGCGGTCGCCGTCGCTGGGAGACGGGTCGAGTCCCGGCGAACGGACCGGGGCCACGACGCGGCCGGATACCAGACTGGTTCGGCTGCGCGACGCGATGATGCCGATCTGGGCCGAGCTGTACTACGAGCTGGTCTTCCAACAGCCGTGCCCGTCCGCCGCGCGCAAGCTCATCGTGGACAACGCCAACGACGTGGTCACCGCGTTGAAGTGCAACCGGCTGCGGCATATGCGGCGCAGGGCCACCCTGACCGACTTCCTCCTCCAGCAGATCCGGGCCGGCGCGATCAGGCACGAACTGCCCGCCAGCCTGTCGGTCCTGGAGCAGGCCTACTACCTGCAGGGTGCCTTCTTCAACACCGCCGTCGTGCAGATGTCCGAGGCGATGGCGCATCTGCTGCTGGCCATCGCGCAACATCCGGAGGTCCAGCACCGGCTTGTCACGGAGCCGGCGAACAACGCCTACCTGGACATGGTGATCGACGAGGCGCTGCGCACGTACCCGCTGTTCGGCATCGCACACCGGATCAGTACCCAGGACATCGAACTCGCGCACACCACGGTGCCGGCCGGGTCGGTGCTGTGCTTCAGCTATCCGGACTTCCACCAGCAGGGATTTCCCGAACCGGGGGAGTTCCGGCCGGAGCGCTGGGAGCACCTCGCGGCCAAGGACGTGAACTTCATCCCGTTCGGCGTCACCGCGAATCGTCCCTGCCCGGCTCGTGGCCTCGCCCCGGTCACCATGCGGATCGTCACCCGTGAGGTGTTGGCGCGCTTCGAACTGGCCAGCTCCGCCGCGCACAGCCGCTCGCTGCCCAACCGTGGCCCGTGCCTGGTGATCCGCCGGTCGGCCCACAGCCGGGTGAGTGTGGCCCGGCGCAGGGCGAACCTGCTGTTCATCCGGGGCCGGGACCGCTGGGAGGACGTCTACGGCGGCATCGCGCAGCTGGTGTTCGGCAGTTACATGGTCTGGGACGCGCGGCGCAAGGCCCTCTGCCAGCGCTACTTCGCCGAACTCGACGCCAACCGCCCCCCGAACCAGACCGGTCCGAGCGCCTCGCCAACCCCGGACACGGATGGCCCGCGTGATCCATCGACCACGCTGGGCTGCCCGGTGCACGGGACGACAAAGCCATGAATCTGGCAGTGATCCTGCTGGTCTGCCGGCCGGCCGGGGGTCAGGTCCGGCGCCCCCGCTGGTGACGAGCGCGGCGCCGGATCAGGTACTCGGTCCCACCGGACACGGGTGAGAAAACGGATGGTGGTGGGGGTGGCCAGTCGCGTCCTGAATCCCGCTCGGTTGAGCGTTTTGCTCACACCCTTCGCGGGAAGCTAGAACACTCAACTACTTCGGTGTCACTATGGGTAGGTGAGGATAGCGAGTTCTGCCACTGTGCCGGCGGTCCGGCCCCGGCTGCTGCTGGTCGACGACGACCGCGACCTGACCGAGATGCTGCGTGAGCTGCTGACCGACGAGGGCTACTCGGTCGACACTGCTCTCGACGGACACCACGGGCTGCACCTGGGCCTGACCAACGAGTACCAGGTACTCGTCATCGATCGTGGACTGCCGGCCATCGAGGGCCTTGACCTGCTCGGCAGGCTGCGGCGCAAGGCCATCGTGGCGCGCGCGCTGATCCTCACCGCGCAGGGCACCCTCGCCGACCGGGTTGCCGGCCTCGATG
>CAJCJE010000121.1 GCA_903970565.1 Candidatus Melainabacteria bacterium
GGGGTTCCCCCCGCCGCGAACGTGACAGCCAGGACCAGGTCGGACTTCACCATGTGTCTGCGCGCCCCGACCGCGTGCGCCAGTTGCGCAGCGTGTTCGGCCGCCGCGCGCCCCTGCTCCGGTTGGCCGGCGGCGAGCTCGATTTCCGCCTTCACCCATCCGGTACGCACCTTGGCCCGCCAGCCACCCACTCGGCCCTCAGTGAGCAGGGCCTGCGCGGCAGCGTGTAACCGGCGTGCCTGACTCAGCTGGCCGAGGCCGATCGCGTCGGCGGCCAGCCCGAGCAGCACATCGGACCAGGCCCCACCGAGGTCGATCCCGTTCGGGTCCGCCTCGCTCACATCCCCGCCCTCGGGATTCCCCCGGCTCGGGTCCGCGCCGTCCGGATGGTCCCCGGCGCCCGAACCCCGCGCACCCGACCCCCGCGCGCCGGGTCCGGTGCTGCCTGGCCGTTCCGCGCGGCCCGTGTCCTCGGGCCGGCCGGCACCCGCCGTGGGATCAGGCCCCCCGTTCAGATCCGTCCCGTTGGTCGGGCCCACCCCCGTGGCCACGGACGGCTCAGCCGCGACAACGGCCGGTGGTCGGCCGAGTCGCGCCAGCGCGGCAAGGGCAGCGGAGTCCAGTCGGCGGGCCGCGGCATGGCCACCGAGCTGCCTACGGTGCGAGGCGAGTGTCGCGCCGGCGAGCGCGACGAACACCGGGTCTCGCCCCACCATCAGCTGCCGCAACACGGTGGCAGCTGCCGCATAGTGCCCTTGACCGCCCAGCGCGACTGCGGCCAACCAGCGGGTCCTGGCCGCGCCGGCGAGCGCGGCACCGTGTACATCGGCGTCGGGTGAGTCGCCGAAGGCGGCCGCGAGCACCCGCTGCTCGCGACCCAGGTGGTCCTTGTTCATCTGTGTCGACCCCTACTCGACGACCGGTTTCCACCCGTTCTCCGACCGTCGTTTCCGCGCACCGCGCCTGATCCCCTGCCGCTCGATCTCGTGCTGCCAGATCCCGTGCCGCGAGACCGGGTGAAACTGCCGAAAACTGGTGGAACTGCCGATACGTGATCCATTGCGACCAGTCTGGCCTGGGGCACCGACAATTCCGCTGAGCCTGTCCTTGCCTGTCCTCGGCTCGGCTGTGTCTCCCCCCACCGTCCCCCTGGACGTCCCCCCGGACGTCCCGACGAAACACAGCCGAGCCGGTGGCGCAGGTCCCCCGCGACCGCGCCGATGAACAGGAGGCGGGTCACCCCGCTCAGATACCTACCGCGACCCGTTCAATTTCCTCAGCCGCCGCGGCCAGGTCCGCCGGCAGGGTGAGGTGGAGGCTGACCGGAGCCGACAGGCAACTGGATCTCGGCCTCCGACGGCGACCACGAAATGCCCTTCGGAGCCTAATCACGCAGAGTGTCCGATTTCGGCGGTGCCACTCCAGAACACGATCCACCTCCCCCCTACGGATGAATTCCTTTGCTGTGCACCGGACGCCTCTTGAACAAGTTTTGGCTCGCTTCTACTGTGATCATCGCTGGGCCAAATGGAGTAAAGCCAGTGGTTCCGGTGCGGAGGAGGCGATCTTTTATGGCGGATACTCGGAGGCTTCCGGGCCCCAATGCCGATGTGTGGGACTGGCAGCTCGACGGTTCCTGCCGAGGCATGGACAGCGCGTTCTTCTTCCACCCGGACGGTGAGCGTGGACCGGCCCGGGCCCGGCGGGAAGCCAGGGCCAAGGCGGTCTGCCAAGCATGTCCGGTACTGGAGTTGTGTCGACGGCACGCACTCGCCGTGCAGGAGCCCTATGGCATCTGGGGTGGCCTGTCGGAGTCCGAACGCGAGTCGATCATCAAATCCCGCAAGCGCAAGCTGGTTCGCCGCGAGGTGGCCGTTGCGCGCTGATCAGCGGTGCCAGGGGAGAGCTGGCACCGCTGATCGCCGGCGCGGATTTCGCCGGTGGCGCGGGAACGCAGGTGCCGAGCTGGCTGTGCGGACTGTGGGAAGCTGACAGCGCGGGACCGGCGGAAGCGGGACGGGTAGCACGAGGGAGAACGCGGGACGACGGCGAAACGAACTGAGGGGCGATACCGTGATCGGTATCGCCCCTCAGTTCATTCGGGACGCGCGTTGTGACACGGCAGAACGACGCTCGGTGCGACCGGGTCGCCGCTGCCGGGTCGAACTCAGAAGCCGGGGCCGGACTGGTGGCCGTGCCCATGCCCGTGGCCGTGACCGGCCGGGGCTTCGTCTTCCTTCTTGTCGACGACGGCGCTCTCGGTGGTGAGCACCATCCTGGCGATGGACGCGGCGTTGGTGACCGCGGAACGGGTCACCTTCACCGGGTCGACGACGCCGTCGCGAATCAGGTCGCCGAAGGTCAGCGTGGCCGCGTTGTAACCCTGGCCCCAGGACTGTTCGACAACCTTGGCGACGATGACCGCGCCTTCCTGGCCCGCGTTGGTCGCGATCCAGAACAACGGCGCGGACAGCGCCTCGCGGACGATCTTCACACCGGTCGCCTCGTCGCCGGTGAGACCGAGGTTGTCCGCCAGCGTCTTGGCCACCTGCACCAGCGCGGAACCGCCGCCGGGCACGATGCCCTCCTCGACCGCTGCCTTGGTAGCGGCGACCGCGTCCTCGATGCGGTGCTTGCGCTCCTTGAGCTCGGTCTCGGTGGCCGCGCCGACCTTGATCACGGCGACGCCACCGGCGAGCTTGGCGACCCGCTCCTGAAGCTTCTCCCGATCCCAGTCGGAATCGGTCGCCTCGATCTCCTTGCGCAGTTGCTCGACCCGGCCGGCGATGTCCTCTTTGCTGGCCGAACCGTCGATGATGGTGGTGTTGTCCTTGGTCACCAGCACGCGACGGGTGGAACCGAGCACCTCCAGACCGGACTCGGACAGCTTCAGCCCGAGTTCGGGGGAGATCACCTGGGCGCCGGTGACGACCGCGAGGTCGTCCAGGAACGCCTTGCGGCGGTCACCGAAGTAGGGCGCCTTCACCGCGACGACCTTGAGGGTCTTGCGCAGTGCGTTGATGGCCAGCGTGGACAGGGCTTCGCCCTCGACGTCCTCGGCGACGATCAACAGCGGCTTGCCGGCCTCGACAACCTTCTCCAACAGCGGGAGCAGGTCGGCGAGGGCGGAGATCTTGTCGCGGTGCAGCAGCACCGAGACGTCCTCGTAGGCCGTTTCCTGGGCTTCGAGATCGGTGACGAAGTGCGCGGAGATCCAGCCCTTGTCGAACTGGACACCCTCGGTGACCGACAACTCGGTGGCCATCGTCGAGGACTCCTCGACCGTGATCACACCGTTCTCGCCGACCTTCTCGATCGCCTCGCCGAGCAGCGCGCCGATCGAGGCGTCGCGGGAGGCGACGGTGCCGACCTGGGCGATGTTGTCCCGGCCCTTGACCGGCGTCGCCTTGGCCTTGAGCGCCTCGACCACGGCGTCGGCGGCGGCGGCGATGCCCCGGCCCAGCGCGGTCGGGTTGGCGCCGGCCGCGACGTTGCGCAGGCCGATACGGACCATCGCCTGGGCGAGCACGGTCGCCGTGGTGGTGCCGTCACCGGCCACGTCGTTGGTCTTCGTCGCGACGTTCTTGGCCAGCTGCGCGCCGAGGTTCTCGAAGGAGTTGGACAGCTCGATCTCGCGGGCGATGGTGACACCGTCGTTGGTCACCGTCGGTCCGCCGAACTTCTTGTCCAGCACAACGTGCCGGCCGCGCGGCCCCAGCGTCACCTTGACCACGTCCGCGAGCTGGTTGACGCCGCGCTCCAATGCCCGACGAGCGTCCTCGTCGAAACTGATCTGCTTGGGCATCGATTGCCTTTCTTCCAGGTGCAAGACGCCCCGGTGTCCCCGAACTGTGGGGTCGCCGGGGCGTCTTGCCTAGAGCGTGGCGGTCGTCAGTTGACGACGGCCAGCACGTCGCGGGCGGAGAGGATCAGGTATTCCTCGCCGTTGTACTTGACCTCGGTGCCGCCGTACTTGGAGTAGATGACGACGTCGCCGACAGTGACGTCCACGGGGACGCGGTTGCCCTTGTCGTCGATCCGGCCCGGCCCGACGGCCAGAACCTTGCCCTCCTGGGGCTTCTCCTTGGCGGTGTCCGGAATGACGAGGCCGGAAGCCGTCGTCGCCTCGGCCTCACTCGCCTGGACAACGATCTTGTCCTCGAGCGGCTTGATGTTCACGCTCACCGCTATGACCTCCACGGGTCGTCGAAAGCGTTGGCAGTTGGTACGGCTTCCGCTACCCCGTCGTCGCGGGTGCCGGGGCAGGCGCAGGCCGTGTAACTAGCACTCTACCCATGCGAGTGCTAACTGTTCAAGGAGGGTGTGGCCGGCCTGCGGACAAAGGCCTGAGCTGCACAAACCAGCGGAGGACGGGCCAGGCGCCCCGGTCCCGTCGCAACGGCTCGGATTCGCGGTCACGTCGAGTATGCCGCACTACCTCCTCCGCCATCTCGACACCGAGATAACGGGTCGGACCAGACCGTTGTCGGCTCGCGGGCGGACTGCCAGACTGCACCCGGGGTGATCGCTTTGTGGACAAAGCCGCCGAAGACCAATACGCACGAGTGGTTACGAACAATATCGCTGCTGCTCGCGCTGCCGATGTTCTTCATCCTGATGGGCCTGGCCATCAAAGGCTGCGGTGACCCGTGTGGCTGCCGGGACGCAATGGCACATCCGGCCGCGATTCACACCAGCCGCTAGCGCATTCCGGCCTGTTTCGCCGACCGTGACAATGGCCTGGCCGATCACCTGGGCACGGACCGCGACGGACCGATGAGCGGCGCCCGGGTGGCAACGCCGCGCAGAGGGAAAACCTTGCCACCGGGGCCGCCACCGCTACCGGCCCGGCCTCGACGGTCGATCGTGATCGAGACGGCGAGGCAGTCGACAAATCGAAAAAGGTACCTTTTCATTCCATTGCACCCCTCATATCCCGAATATATATATAGACGTTGCCCGCGAAATCGCGCCGAGTAGGCAATCAATCACGTGGGGACATGCGGACAACCGGGGTATCCGACTACGCTGTGCGCGGGAACGAGTGAGAAGTGTCAGCACCCACCGGGGAGGCAGTCGTGTTGCAGGGCGAGGACCTGACCGCGTTTCCTGCCGAATTCGATCCCGAGCGGCCCAGTGCCGCGCGGGTGTACGACTACTACCTCGGTGGCGCGTCCAATCTCAAGGTCGACCGCGACTTCGGCAAGAAGGTCCTGGAAGTCCTGCCGGAGGCCCGCGACTACGCCCTCTACAACCGGGCCTTCCTGCGCCGCACCGTCCGGTACTGCGCGGCCAACGGCATCCGCCAGTTCCTGGACATCGGCTCCGGCATCCCGACCGTCGGGCACACCCACGAGATCGCCCGGCAGATCGACCCGGTCTGCCGGGTCGTCTACGTCGACAACGAGCCACTCGCGGTCGCGCACAGCGAACTGCTGCTCACCGACAACCCGAACGCCGCCGCGGTGCACGCCGACATCCGCAACCCCGGTGCGGTGCTGGGCGCGGCGGAGACCAAGCGGTTACTGGACTTCGACGAGCCGATCGCGGTGCTGATGGTGGCCCTGCTGCACTTCGTCCCCGATGCCGACGACCCGAAGAGTCTGCTCAAGCGCTACCACTCGGCGCTGGCCCCCGGCAGCTACCTGGTGATGTCCCATGTCACCGACGAAGGTCTGAACCTCCGGGTCGGCGCGGCGGCCGAGATGTACCGGACCACCGACCGGCCGGCCTGTGTGCGCGACCGCGAGCAGATCACCGAACTGTTCGACGGCTTCGAACTGGTCGAACCGGGCGTGGTGCTGACCCCGCAGTGGCGGCCGGACTCGCCGACCGAGTCCGTTGATCCCAGCCGCGCGGCGGCACTGGGCGGGGTGGGCAGGAAGGTCATCTGAGTCGCTCGCCGGCCGGGTGTGCTCCGACCTCGGCGGTCCCGGGTGTCGGGCGTCCTGGACGTCAGGCGTCCTTGGCGTCCGCGCGGGACTCCTCGGTGTAGGCCTCGACGAGTTGGCGTTCGGCGT
>CAJCJE010000122.1 GCA_903970565.1 Candidatus Melainabacteria bacterium
GCTGGAACTGGGCTGGACGTACTCGACCGCCGTGCACGACGCCGAGACCGTGCGGCGCCTGGCCGAGGACCTGCTCACCGAACTGCGCGCGATCGTCGAGCACTGCGCCGCGCCGGACGCGGGTGGCCGCACCCCGTCGGACTTCCCGCTGGTGCGCCTGAACCAGGCACAGGTCGACCGGCTCGCCGGCGACGGCAGGTCCGTTGTGGACATCTACCCGCTGACCCCGTTGCAGACCGGGATGCTGTTCCACCGCCTGGTGGACGCCGATTCCACCGCCTACGTCGACCAGCTGCGCATCCGGCTCACCGGAGTGCACGACATCTCGGCGCTGACGACGGCCTGGCAGCAGATCGTCGACGAGACGCCGGTCCTGCGCGGCTCGGTCGTCTGGCAGGGCGTCGACCAACCGGTACAGGTGATCCACGACACGGCCGTGCTGCCGGTCACCGTGCACGACGCGCGCGGGGCCGAGCAGGACCGGGTGCTCGCCGAGGTGCTCGACGCCGAACGCGCGGCCGGGATCGACCTGGCCACGCCGCCGCTGATGCGCCTTGCCGTGGTGCGCTGCTCGGCCGACGAGGTCGTGCTGGCGTGGACGGTGCACCACGTGATCCTGGACGGCTGGAGCCTTGGCCAGGTCTTCACCGAGGCCTGCGAACGCTACGCGGTCCGCTCGTCGGCTCCGGTGGCCCGCCGGCCGTTCCGGGAGTACCTGCACTGGTTGTCCACTCAGGACAACGAGGCCGCGATGGGCTACTGGCGGCAGGCGCTTGCCGGCGTCGACGCGACCACCCCGCTGCCGTACGACCACCGGCCGACGCAGGCGCACCAGACCGAGTCGGCCGCGCTGTTCACGCTGGAGCTGCCGGCGGCGGATTCGGCCGCGCTGCTGGCCGCCGCGCGGGACAACGGGCTGACCATGAACACGGTGTTACAGGGCGCCTGGGCGCTGCTGCTGTCCCGGCACGGCGGCGGCGCGGACGTGGTGTTCGGCACCACGGTGTCCGGGCGGCCCGCCGACCTGCCGGGCGTCGAGTCGATGATCGGCATGTTCATCAACACCGTGCCGACCCGCGTGCTCGTCACCCCGGACACCGACGTGCTGACCTGGTTGCGCGCGTTGCAGGCCGACCAGATCCAGGCCCGGCGGTTCGACCACGTCGCCCTGTCCGACCTGCGCTCCTGCGCCGATCTGCCCACCGGGGCCGCGCTGTTCGACAGCATGATCGCGTTCGAGAACTACCCGGTCGACGAGGCCGCGGTGACCGGGTCGGGCCTGACCGTGGCTCAGGTCGAGGGCATGGACACCACCAACTTCCCGCTGTCCGTGCGCGCCGATCTCGGCGCCGAACTGCACGTGGACCTCTGCTACGACGAGCGACTGTTCGAGCGGGCCACCATGCGCGGGCTGGCCGATCACCTGACCACCCTGCTGGCCGCGATGGGCCGGAACCTGGCCGTGCCGCTGCGCGAACTGCCGATGCTTGCGGGACAGGAACGTCGCGGACTGCTGGAGTTGGGGCGCGCCGGGACGCAACCGGCCGCCGAGCCGCTGCTCGCGGCCTTCCAGGACCGGGTGCGCCAGGCACCGCAGGCCCTCGCGGTCGGCGCGCTGAGCTATGCCGAGCTGAACGCGCGCGCCAACCAGGTCGCGCACCGGCTGCTGGCCCTGGGAACCGGGCCGGACCGGGTGGTCGAGGTCTGCGCGCACCGGTCGACCGAACAGGTGATCGCCCTGCTCGGCGTGCTCAAGGCCGGCGCCGCGTATCTCGCGCTGGACCCGGAGGCGCCGAAGGACCGGTTGGCCCTGCTGCACGAGGATTCGACCGCGCCGGTGGTGCTGACCCAGTCGCGGTGGCGCGACCGGCTGCCGGACACGACCGCGACCGTGCTCGCCCTGGACGAGCCCACCGAGTGGGCCGACCAGCCGACCGACGACCCGGCCACCCAGGCCGGCCCGCACAGTCTCGCCTACGTCGTCTACACCTCCGGCTCCACCGGACGACCGAAGGGAGTCATGGTCGAACGCGGCGCGCTGGCCGGGCACCTGGCCGCGATCACCGACCGGTTCGGCCTCCGCGCCGAGGACACCGTGCTGCACCTGGCCCGGCCGACCGTGGACGTCGCGCTCGAACAGGTACTCGGCACGCTCACCGCGGGCGCCCGGCTCGTGCTGCCCGAGGACGAGCTGATGTCCGTGGCGGAACTGCTGCGGCTGCTGGACGGCGAGCAGGTCACCGTGGCCAACCTGCCCTCGGGCTACTTCCACGGCATGGTCGCCGCGCTGCGCGAGCGGCCGAGCACGCCGGCGACGCTGCGCACGATGATCTCCGGCAGCGACCGGCTGTCCCCGGACTCGGCCGCCGCCTGGTCGGACCTGACCGGCATCCGGCTCCTGAACGCCTACGGACCGACCGAAACCGTCATCACCGCGACCGTGCACGAGGTGACCGGCGGCGCGGTGTCCATCGGCCGCCCGGTCGGTGCCCGCGACGCCTACCTGCTGGATTCCCGGTTCGAGCCGGTGCCGCAGGGGGTGGCCGGCGAACTGTGGCTGGCCGGCGAACTGCTGGGACGCGGCTATCTCGGCCGGCCGGGGCTGACCGCGGAGCGGTTCCTGCCCTGTCCGTTCGGGGCGCCCGGCAGCAGGATGTACCGGACCGGCGATCTGGCCCGGTGGCTGCCCGACGGCACGCTGGAACACCTCGGCCGCATCGACGAGCAGGTCAAGATCCGGGGCTTCCGGATCGAGCCCGGCGAGATCGAGGCCGCGCTGACCCGGCACGCCGACGTCGCCGAGGCCGTCGTGATCGCCCGCGACGAGCGTCTGATCGGCTATGTCGTGCCGGCCACCGGCCGGCCCGCGCCCGACCTCGACGCGCTGCGGGAGTCGCTGCGCGCCGTCCTGCCGGCCCAGCTGGTGCCCTCGGCGTTGCAGTCGATCGAGCGGATACCGTTGACCCGCAACGGAAAGCTGGACCGGCGCGCGCTGCCGGACGTGGCCGGCACGGAACTGGAGTACGTCGCGCCGCGCACGGACACCGAGCGGTCGGTGGCGCAGGTCTGGGCGGAGGTGCTGGGCAC